>NZ_JBGCDL010000386.1:0-3846 GCF_045105435.1 Kordia sp.
AAGAAAAGCCCTAAAGTGAAAGACTTTAGGGCTAAAATAGAAAAGTGTTATTTTTTTAAAAAATTGCCACGTACTCGAATCGTATTAATTTTCAATAATAATAAATTCACTTCGCCTATTGAGTTGATGTTCGTATTCGGAACATGGGATTCCGTTACTGCATCTATTTACGTGCCTTGTTTCTCCGTAGCCTCTGCCCTTGAGTCTACTTTCATTGATACCATTGGTTAGTAGGAATTGAATGGTTGATTTGGCACGTCTGTTTGATAAATCCATATTATAATTATCGTCTGCTCTGCTATCAGTATGCGAACGCACGTCAATTTTCATGCTTGGATATAGTTTCATAATTGCAATTACTTTGCGTAATTCTATTTCTGCATCTGCACGGATATAGTCTTTGTCTAAATCAAAGTATATAGGATTGAGTCCTAATATTTTTACTAAATCGGCACCTACAGGAGCTACAATCGGTTTTTCTAATGAATTTCCTGTTTTTAGGAATAGTGTCTTTTTGATTGCTTTTCCAATTTCATTGGTAGTTCCAAACGATTTTTCGGCAGTTGCGTAGTTTTCTTTTGCTGCTCTAATGGCATAAGGAGCGTCACAATCTAAAGCAAAGGCAAAGCTTCCATCATCTTTGGCAAAAGTTTGATCAATCATATTATTGTCATTGTCTAGCAATAACACTTTTGCATTTGCAATAGGATTGTTTGTTTGTTCATCCAACACAATACCTTCTAGCTGCTGCGAACATTTTGATATGATTTTTTGTGTTTGGGTGAAGTTGTAAATATCATCATCACCTATTCCACCTTCACGATTGGAAGCGAAGTATCCACTTCCTGTGGTTTCATTGATGATAAAAGTAAAATCATCCTCTGGACTGTTGATGGGACGACCCAAGTTAAAAACTTCCCTGTAGGCGTTTGTCTTGTCAATAGTTGACACGAAAACATCTAACCCTCCCAGACCAACATGTCCATCGGATGAAAAATAAAGTTTGTTGTCTTTACTTATGAAAGGAAACGTTTCTCTTCCTTCCGTATTAATGATTTCACCTAAGTTTTCAGGTTCGCCAAATTCAGTTCCTTTGATTGCTATTTTGTACAAATCTGATTGCCCTTTTCCGCCAGGCATATCTGAGGCAAAGTACAGTGTTTTTTCGTCTGCGCTTAACGCTGGATGTGCCACTGAATATTGATCGCTGTTAAAAGGTAATTCTGCGACATTCCATTTATTATTTTTGCGTGTGGCTCTGTAAAGTTTTAATTTGTTTGTGCCATTATCGTCTTCTTTGTATTGTTTGTCTGTGTAATTGTTTCGGGTAAAATAAAATGTGTTTCCATCTTTTGTGTACACTGCCGTAGATTCGTGATATTGTGAGTTGATGACCTTTGGCATTTTTTCAACCGTATTTTTAGCATCTTCCGAAACGATATTTACTTGATATAAATCGAGAAACGGTTGTTCGTTCCAATCATGGATTCTTTTTGTTGCTCCACGATTTGATCTGTTGGAAGCAAATGTTAGTTTGTTTTGATAGAACGCAGGTGCAAAGTCTGACAACTCCGAATTGAAACCTACTTTTTCTAGTTTGAAACGTCCTGATTGCTGTTCTATTTCTTGCAGATAATTGCGCTCGTTCACAAATAATTTTGCTCGGTAATCTTCGCCTTTGGGCGTGAAGAATTTTTCCATAATGGCATCAGAAGCCGCATATTGTTCTGTACTTTTTAACGAAAGTGCATATCTGTAAAGGTATTCTGTATCAACTTCTTTCGAGAAATTGTATAACGCTTCATACCATTTTGCGGCGTTTTCATAATCTGCCGTAAAATAGTACGAATCACCCAAACGGGAAAATAATTCTGCCGATTGGTATCCTTCTTCTGCTACTTTTAGGTAGGCTTCACGTGCATCTATAAAGGCATATTCATCGTACTGATCGTTTGCTTTTTTAATGTTTTTTTCTTGTGCGTTCACTGCTCCTATTCCAACGATTAAGACAGCTATGATTGTGTATATTGTATATCTCATGTGTAACTATTTTTGTTGGATTAAAAGAATCTTGGTGATACCATGCGTTTGTTTCGTTTGAAGAGTTCATAGCGAAGAAAGACTTCGTAAGAACCATCATTGAATTGCTGTAATTGCGTCGTTTCTCTATCATAAGCAAATCCAATCATGAGTTGATCTGAGATTTGAAATCCAGCCATCGCACTTAGTGCAGCGCTCCATCGATAGGCAGCTCCAAGTGTAAGTTTGTCATAGATGAGAAAGTTAGCAGAAAGATCTACCTGTAAAGGTGCTCCAGCGACTAGTTTTACAAGTCCAGATGGTTTAAATTTTACTTCACTAGAAAGATCAAATACATAGCCTGTCATCAAATAGTAATTTACACGTTCTCGTGCCGTTGCGCTAGAGTTGTTACTATTAGGCGATTCGTCAAAATGTTCGGTTTCAAGCATGTTTGGTATACTTAATCCTAAATAGAATTTTGGTGTGTGATAGTATAATCCGACTCCAAATTGTGGTGAAAAACGTTTGTCAATATTGATAAAAGCATCAGGATCACCTGGATTAAACGCTCCTGTATTGAGTCGATTAGAATCAATGTCAAGTAAGTGCGCTCCTGCTTTTACTCCTAAAGCCAATCGTCCTTGTTCTCCCACATCTAGCGTATAGCTAAAATCAATGTCGATGTAACTTTCTTTGGCAATAAATATTTCGTCATTGGTGATGTTAAGACCTAATCCGACACGTTTTCCAACAGGTGAATGCATGGATGCCGTAAAAGCTCTTGGTGCGCCATCTAGTCCAACCCACTGCGATCTGTATAATCCTAGAAAACTAAACACATCTCTTGATCCGGCATACGCAGGATTTATACTCAGCGTATTGTACATGTATTGGGTATACTGCGCATCTTGCTGAGCTGTTGCATGATTAGAGAACAACACTAAAACCAGTAAAGTTATGATGGTTACATAATTGTTTTTCATAAGTGTATGTATTATACCTACCGGAGCTATACTCCGATAGGTGTTTGTATTGTTTTTATCTTCTATTAATATAAAGTGGCCCTGCTTTTTCTTGTCTGTTTCCGTTTTCATCTACATAAGACAGAACATAATAGTAAGTTCCTACTGGCAAGCGATCGTCTTTTGCTATGGTTACGCGACCTTCTGAGTATCCGCGGAAGAACTTGTTTCCTTGTCCATACCCATCTACATCGCATACTTTAACTCCCCATCTGTTATAGATTTTTAAGTTGTTGTCTGGGAAGTTTTGAATTCCTCTGATGGTAAATACATCATTGAGTCCATCACCATTTGGTGTTAGGATATCGAATATTTCAAGTGCTTCACTTGGATTTCCGTTGTTTACTTCTAAATAATCTGGAATGTCATTTCCGTTTTCATTTCCAAGTTCATCTCCATTTGGAATTCCATCACCATCACAGTCTAGTGCTAACCAAGCTGTATTTACTGCATTTAAGTCTTGACTGTTGAAGTCAAAATCACAAGGATTCGCTGGATTTGTATTGTCATTGGCAACTTCGACAGCGTTTGTGACTCCATCTCCATCACAATCACCGTTATTCCAAGCATTTGTAGGTGAAACTGTCTGACTTGATACATTAAGACTACAATCGTCTAATGGATTTGTACCATCTATGAGTTCATCGCCATTGGTAACTCCATCGCCATCACAGTCTGCATTGTTCCAAGCTGTGCTTACAGCTGTTATATCCTGACTTACTGTGTCAAAATTACATGGATCTTGCACTCTAGTTCCATCTGTAATTTCATCACCATTGGTAACTCCATCACCATCGCAATC
>NZ_JBGCDL010000387.1:0-6407 GCF_045105435.1 Kordia sp.
TGATTATTTTTGCAAAAATTTTAAGTTTGTGGAATGCGCTGTAATGGTTAATTAGTTGTAAATTATGTGATTATTAGCAAATTCCATTCAACACATACACTAAATAAAAGTAAAAAGATGAAACATATATTAGTTCCCATAGGAGAATCAGCAAATGCAAAGAACACTTTGCAATATGCAATTGATTTTGCACAAGCAATGGACGTAAAGGTATTTGTATTTAGAGCATTTAAAGTACTTTCGAAAGCAGGAACTATTTTAAATGTCGACGAAATTGTTGGTCGTGAGACGACAAATAAAGTGAAGGAAGTTGTGGAAAGTGTAGATTTGAAAGACGTAGATGTGTCTGTAATTTCTGCAAAAGGAAATGTAATTGATAGTATCAATTCAATTGATAAAGAATTAGGAATTGACCTTATTGTTCTTGGACCAAGAAGCAACTCAATTAAAGAAGAAATGTTTTTAGGAAATACGTCGGGAAGTATTGTAAAACAAACCGATATTTCTGTATTAGTTGTCCCTGAAGGTTACACTTTTAAGCCAGTAAAAAAGGTATTGACAGCTATAAAATCGGGTGTTATAAAACGCAAAGCTGTTTTAAATCCTTTGGAAGCTATTTTAGAAAAATTTGATGCAAAAATGCGTTTGCTACAAATAAAAACGCCAAACTTTTTAGAGGAAGATTTAGAGTTTCATTCTGAGTTGGCAGCAGTTACGTCTGCATACAAGAGTTCTGAAAATGCAACATTATTTCAAGGAGTTTTGCAGCATTTGAATGAGAATAATCCTGATTTAATCTGTGTTTTTAGACGTAAACGTGGATTTTTCAAAAAACTTTGGGAACAAAATTCTGTAAAGAAAGTAGATTTTGAAAGCCGTTTGCCTTTGCTAGTTTTGAAAGGAACGGAATAAAAAAACGGTTATAAATAATATAAAGCTGCTCAATGTATATGTTGAGCAGCTTTTTTTTTGAATTTCAATCAAAAATTAATCAAAGAATTTAGTTCGGTATTTTGTAACTTTAAAGAGTAACCAAAACTTTATAATATGAAAAAACGAAATCTGAAAAGTTTAAAACTTCGCAAAAGAGTTGTTAGTAATTTTAAAGTGCGAATCGTAAAAGGAGGAGCAACGGGCGATCCATGCAGTGGTGATACAGCGCCAATTTACAGTTGTCATCAAGAAACGTGTATGGGACCACCACAATAAAGAAGTAGATTGATAAGAAAGCGAATCCTAAAATTCGCTTTTTTACTTTTTAATAAAATCAATCGTCGTTTCAACTACTTCTTGCAAATTTTTTGGCAAATGCGTTTCTTTCCAAGGATGACGTGCGCCAAAAACATGATCGGCATTTTTAATGAGATGCAGTTTGCTGTTCGGATTCCATTGTTGTACTTGTTTGGATTCTTCCGCAGGAACCGCCGGATCGTTGGTTCCGTGAATTAATAAATGCGGAATGTGGATATTTTTGGCAGCTCTTTCAATGTCTAAACGAGTGGAATTTGCCTGAAAATCTTCAAAAAACTGATAAAAATGTGGCATTTCTTGCTTCGTTCGTCCATTAATCACATAAAAAACATCTGCTTCTTTCCAGTCTGTCAAAGCATTTCCTTTCGGGAATCGTGCTGCGTAATCGGAAACGCCAGCCCAAGAAATAAGTTTGGTAATTTTTGATTCTTCTGCGGCTTTAATCGTTACAATTCCGCCGCCGCGTGAATGTCCAATTAAAGTAATTTGTTGTGTGTTCGCTTCCGCAGAAAATTCAAAGCTACTGTCCATTAAATGATTTAGTATAAATTGTACATCGTTGAGTTCTTTGGTGTAATTATTTTGTCCGAATGCTTCCAAATCTGGGAAATCGATTGGTTCTTCCATCGTTCCGCCATTATGTGAAAAATTGAACTTCACAAAGAAACAATCTGCTTTTGCGAATGCTTCTGCCACCAAATTCCATGCGCCCCAATCTTTAAAACCTTTATAACCATGACAAAAAATGACAATAGGCTTCTGCTGATGGTTCTTTTTAAAAAAGTAATCAATCAGTATGTTTTTATCGTTTTCGCGTGTTAAAACGTTGTTTTTTAGTTTCTGAATCATGCTTAGACTTCTTTTTCTGTGAATGGAGTATTGATATTGCAAATTTCAAGAATTAACTTTTTGAGTTCTATAACGAAATCGTCGAGCGTTTCTATGGTAACCAACTGATTTTTTTTATCCGCTCTCCCAGATTCTTTAGTTCCGAACTTTAAAAATCCGCTTTGTAAATTTTTAAAAGAGATGATTCCTGCTTCTGTTTCTTGCTGAAACGCTTGTTTTTGGTAAATCATGTATGCGTACGCCAATACTTGAAAGCTTTTGCTGAATTTGTAATCTTGCGTAAGCAAATCCCAATCGACAATTTTCACATCGCCTTTCAACACTTTTCCAGTTTTATAATCAATAATACGCATTACGCCGTCGAGTTCGTCTACACGATCTACTTTTCCACCAATATACACGGGGAAATCCAATTCTGGAATTTCAACTTTTGCTTTTAGCGTTTGTTCTATTTGTAGAATTCGCAATGTTTTTCCACTTTTTAAGGCCTGCAATTCTTGTTGTAAAAAGTTGGTTACATAGCGTTTGGCGACATTAAAAATGATGAGGTTTTTTCCTCTACGAATATTTCCTTCTCCGTATGCTTTCTTAAAATTCTCCACGACAATTTCTTCCACATCTTTAAACATCGCTTTAATGTCTTCGGTAGTGACAATTTTACCTTCAAACGGTTTGTACAATAACTCTAATGTATCGTGTACAACGGTTCCGAGTGTATTGGCAGCTACAGTTTCTTCAACTGCTTCATATTCGTTGATGCCTAGTATTTTTTGGTAGTAAAAATCAATCGGATTGCGAATGTACGAAGTCAGCGCAGAAGGAGAGAAGCCTTTGTTTGCAATGTCTTTGATACGTTTTAGCATCGATTCTTCTTTTAGTACTTCTTGCAATTGGTATTCAATTTTTGGTACTTTCGAAACCACCACATTTTTCGTTAAAGTATGATTTGGCATGTTGTAGGTTTCCAATTGCATTAAAAAACGACTTCTTTCGCCGCCATTTAAACCATCGGCTTCGGTATTGTAAAGTAAATATACGTTTTCGGCTCTGTGCAATAATCTGTAAAAATGATAGGTGTAAATCGCATCTTTTTCTTTATATGTTGGCAGATTGAACTGTTTTTTTAGATCGAATGGAATAAACGAATTGTTACTTTTTCCAGAAGGTAAAATTCCTTCGTTCACGGAAGAAAGAATAATGGTTTTAAAATCGAGCACACGTGTTTCTAACATGCCCATTAATTGCAACCCTTGTAAGGGTTCGCCTTTAAAATCGAGTGTTTCTGTGCTGATAATTTCTTTGTATAAAGCCAATAACGACTTTATATCTGTGATGTAATTGTGTTGTTTGGTCAACAATTGTAATTGATTGAATACTTCGTTGAAACGGTACAAATATTCCAATGCTAATAAATGTTGTTCGCGGTTTTCAATCAATTTGGCTTTCAAATGACGAATAAGCTTCACACAATTCTGAATGGCAAGTTTTGGCTTGTTATTCCAATAGGTAAACAATAATTTTGCAATATCTTGAATGTGTTTTGGAAAGCGTTCAACAATAACCTCCGTACTTACGTAAATAATGTTATTTGACTGAATGTACTGAATAATTTCCGCAGCCAAGTTTTTGTCTTTTTGCTGAAATAGTGGACGCAAATTGGTGTCCGACAATACATTGATAATGTTTTTGTAATAAAATGTATTGTTTCGGTGATGTTCCTGGAGTAAATATAAATTATTGAATGTTGTTGCGAGTGGAATGTCTTTTAGCGGAAATCCCATCGTAATATTAAGTCGTTCAATTTCTTGCGGAAGCGAATTTAAACACGGAATTAATAATTGTTCGTCACCCAAAACTACGGCAACATCTTGAAGCGTTTCATCTTCCTGTTGCAATGTTTCAAGAATTTCTCCTATGTATTTTGCTTGTGTAACGTTTTTAGGAACACCAATAACTTCAATATTTTTCTTTGCTGAATAATTATCAGCAATCCAGGAAAAATCATGCTTTTGAAAATAATTCCATTCGTATCGATGGCGACGTAAAAACAGACTTGCATCGTGTTCGGGATCGTCAAAGAAAATATGATCGGTATCCCATAGAATTTCTGCCAATCCGACTTCTAAAAACTCTTGAATAATTTTTTCTTCGGCAGTATTTAGCGCATTAAAACCTATAAAGTAATGTTTTTTATCTTCGTTTTTCTGCAAATAGAATTCCAAACTATCTACAGCTTCTCGGTACACCAAACCTTGATAGGCAATTCCTTTTTGCGTAATCCTTTCCGTTAATGCGTCGTAATAATGCTCTAGCTTATCCCAAAACTTCAAATAATTATTCATTAAATCACTAGGTTCCTTTTCTGGAGACCATTGTTGAATGCGCTGAATAGCACTTAAATAATTAAAAATGTCTTTATGAGAAATTAGGTAGCGATCAATTTCATTAAAGTCTTGTAATAATATTTGTGCCCATTTTGAGAATGCATCAAAAGGTTCTTGAGCATCTTTTGGTGTTAGTTCTTTGTAAACGGTATAAAACTCGAAAAGCAATTCGGTATTGCTGACTGAAGTGTATCCTGAAATTTCTTCTACCAATTCTTCAATACTGAGAATATTTGGTGCAAAGGAAGTTTGTTGAATTTGTTGTGAGAGTTCGTGCTTTAAGAAGACACCAGCTCTTTTACTAGGCAATACTAACGTAAGGTTACTAATATTGGTATTGTTTTCTAAAATGTAATTGACAACATGTGAAAGAAATGACTTCATGTTGTAAAAATAAAAAAACGCCTCGATATATCGAGGCGTTTTTTATGAAGTTATTTTTTAGTTTTGAAATACTATTTCTTAACTAATGTAATTTCAACTCTTCTGTTTTGAGCTCTACCAGCTCTATTTTTGTTTGTTGCTATTGGAGAACTTTCTCCGTATCCAGTAGCTGTAAATTGGTTACTTACTTTAGTTTTTAAATACTGCATTACTGCATTTGCTCTCTTTTCAGATAACTTTTGGTTTAATGAGTCAGAACCTACACTATCAGTATGACCACCAATGTTGAAAGATGCTTCTGGGAAACCTTTGATCAATTTAGCAATTTTGTCTAAAACAGCATACGTATCTTCCTTGAAAGAATCTTTTCCAGAGTTAAAGTATACAGTTCTAGCTAATTCTCCGATTTCACGAATTACAGTTTCAGTAATTACTGGAATTGGAGGACATCCGTCGTTTTCAGCAACACCTGCTACTTTAGGACATTTGTCATCTTTGTCTAAGATTCCGTCTCCATCCATATCAGTCCAAGGGCATCCTTTGTTTGCAGATGGTCCAGCTTCGTTAGGACAGTTATCTTTAGCATCAGTGATTCCATCGCTATCAGCATCAGGACATCCATTCATTGCAGCAGAACCTGCTACTTCTGGACAATCATCTTTAGCATCAGCAATTCCGTCACCGTCAGTATCAGGACATCCGTTTAATGCAGCTAAACCTGCAGTATCAGGACAGTCATCTTTACTATCTTCGATTCCGTCACCGTCAGTATCAGGACAACCGTTGAATTCTGGTAAACCTTTTACGTCTGGACAAGCATCGTCTTTGTCATAAATTCCATCATCATCAGAATCTTTTCCTCCAAATCTGATTGCAATACCTGCAAGGTGTTGGAAGTGAGGTGCTAAATAGTCCTCAAAAGAGTGCTTATAAGTTGTTTGGTAGTTTAATGCGATGTTTTCAGTAAACCAGTAGTTGATACCTAAACCTACGTTTACAGTACCTGCTCCTATATCATCAACCCACGTGTAACCTCCACCAACTTCTGCATAAGGATCAAATTTTCCAAAGTTGTAAAGTTCGTTGAAGTTGTACTTAATAAGTACATCAAAACCATAATAAGTCAAGTCTTCTACCGCTAGTTCTCCGTACTTCTCAATTCTGTTAACAGAACCTCTTGCTCCTACAGAAAATCCGTCTCCAACATATTTAGAAACGCTAATTGCTGAAAGTGTTGGTAGGATATTGTAGTGATCTCCGACGTTGAAATATTCGTCAAACCACTTTCCTGTAATACCCGCTGCTTCCATATCATTCGTTGGATAGAAATCAACAGCATTAACGCTAACGTTAATTTGCCATGGGTTATTTGAGTCTTGAGCTTTTACGTTGCTGAATCCTACTACAAGCAACAAAGCAACTAAAAATCTGCTAAGATGTTTCATGTTTAATTATTTAATTTTAAGTGTTAATTAAAGGACAAATGTAAGTTGTTAATACTTATTAACAAAGACAAATATATTAATTTTTTTAGAAAAG
>NZ_JBGCDL010000388.1:0-4808 GCF_045105435.1 Kordia sp.
CCATGCAATCCTTGTCGTTCTAAATCGTTCTTCGTCGTACAAGAACTTACAACCAAAAGCATGGTAATGAATGGAATAATTATAAAGTATCTTTTTTGTTTCAATTTTTTCTTTTTTTTCAGATTGAATCCTCTCAGAATGAAGTTAATTAATAATATTCGTAAGTTCTAATGGAAATTTTGTTTGGCTTTTTACGACCTGCTCCTGTGTAATTTAAACGTTTCGTCCAATTGTCTTGATCGTCAAATTCAAGATATCTATAAGTTTCAATAATTGATTTCCCGCCAATTACGCCCTCATCAATGCGCCTTTTAAAATTTCCTTTCATATCATATTCATACAGTGTTATTTGTTCTCTCCTTTTTTTTCCTTCTTCAAAAAATTGCATACTATGTTTAATAACTCTCCCATTTTTATACCAAAATTTCCCCATTAGCTTTTTCTCTCCATCGATTCCAATATCTGTGAATTTCTGCTGATCACCAACACGCCTATCAAAAAAAGTAGTCCCTGTAAGATTTCCTGCTGCATCGTACTTTACCTCTTCAACTAGTTGATTACCTTCAGTTTTAACAATCACTTTTTGCATTATGCTGTCTTTGTTGTCCATAGCTTGTCGCATTTCAGGATTTCCATTTGTATCAAAAAAAGCTTTATAATGATATCCTAGTTTCATTTTTCCTTGCTTCCATTCTCCGTCAACCAATACAACTTCATATTGCTGTTCTACAAATGTTTTTACGTTTCCATGAAGTCCATACATGTCTAAACTCATCATCTTTGAACACGAAATAGTTAGCATGAAAAGTATAAAAACCGTGAGAAGCAAACTATATTTTTTTCTTTTCATTCGTCAATTTTATTGATCTTGTAAAGAGTAGAAACCTTCTTACTGTACATACTTCGTCTTTTTTATAAAACTCAGAATGATAAACGAAATAAGGAAAAATATGGCTAAAAATAGTACAGACCATTGCATAGAACCTGTGATAGAGTTTAACAAACCAAACACGACCATTCCTAAAACAATGGCTACTTTTTCAGTAACATCATAAAAACTAAAATACGTAGCGGTATCTTCGGTTTCGGGTAATAATTTAGAATACGTTGAACGTGATAAGGACTGAATCGCGCCAAGCACTAACCCAATTAATCCACCTAAAACATAAAAATAGAGTTGTATATTTTCTTGCGATTTGTCAAGTGAAAATGCAACAAAACAAACCAATCCCCAAATGACAATTGTAATTTTTAAAGCTGTTAGGTTTCCGTATTTTTTTGAAACATTTGAAAAAATGTATGCTCCAAATATGGCCACAAATTGCACTAACAAAATTGCGCCGATTAAATTGGTTGTTGGCAAACCTAATTCTGTACTTCCAAAAATTCCTGCCATATAAATAATTGTTTGTACACCCACACTAAAAAAGAAGAAAGATGCTAAAAACATGCGCAATTCTGCATACGCTTTTAATTCGTTCCACACTTTCCCTAATTCTCTAAAACCGCTGGTTAAATAGCCTTTTTTCGGAGTTCTTGGATTTTCATTTTTCGGTAATTTTCTATACGTAACCTGTGCAAAACCTAACCACCAAACTCCAACTACGATAAAAGAAATACGTGTAGCAAGTCCTTTTGCAATTCCAAACATTTCATGTCCTTCAATAAGAACCAAACACGCAATGAGTAACAATATAGAACCTATATATCCCATAATAAAACCTTTCGCACTTGCAGCATCTTGCTGTTCCGGATGTGCTACTTCGGGTAAATATGCGTTGTAGAAAACGATACTTCCCCAAAACCCAATTCCTGAAGTTATGGTGAGTAACAATCCAACCCACAAACTAACCTCATCTTGAAAAAAGAACAATCCCATAATGGAGATGGAACCTAAAAGACAAAAGAATTTTAAAAATTTGAGTTTATTTCCTGTATAATCTGCTATTCCCGAAAGTATTGGAGATATAAAGGCGACAATTAGCATAAAGAAAGCAATGGTATAATTGTATAAAGTTGTCGGATCCCAATCGGTTCCTAAAAAAGCAATTTTCTTATTAAAAAATGCCGTTGCATGATTGTATAAGGTTGTAAAATCCCAATCTACTCCCAAAGAGTCCATTTTATCTTTCAATCGATATTGCTCAAAACTCCCAGTAACACCAGCATAGTAAATAGGAAAAACCGCTGTACTTATAACCAATGAATATACTGAGTTTGCCCAATCGTAAAATGCCCAAGCACCAATTAGTTTTTTATCTCCTTTTTGCAATTGTGTCGTTTTTCCCATAGTGTATAAAAATAAAAGCCATCCGTAATGGATGGCTTCTAAAATACAGATTTATTTTTGAATCCGTTTTATCTAAAAGTTTTTTATCGGTCTAAATTGAGTGACACCAAATTTTCTAGCTTCTGATTTTGCTGTGGCAGCTTCTGCTTGTAAATTTTTTACACGCGTTGCACTTGCCGGATGTGTACTTAAAAATTCTGGTGGTGCTTGTCCGTTGCTTCTTGCGCCCATGCGCTTCCATAATTCTGCTGCTTCATCTGGATTGTATCCTGCAATTGCCATTAAATAGATTCCAATTTTATCAGATTCATTTTCGTGTTTTCTGCTAAATGGCAACATTCCTAAAACGTTAGATCCAACGCCATAATACTGGTTAAATGCTTGGCGCGATTTTGCATCTGTAATGGCAATATTTCCAACTACCGAAAGTCCTTGCTGAATATACGCAGCACTCATACGTTGTTGCCCGTGATTTGCTAAAGCGTGCGCAACTTCATGTCCCATAATTGCTGCAATGGCAGTTTCGTTTTGGGCTACGTCTAAAATTCCTGTGTAGAATACAATTTTTCCTCCTGGCATACACCAAGCATTTACTGCCGGATCGTTCACCAAATTATATTCCCATTTGTAATCTTTTAAATAGCCTTGTTGTCCATTGGCGTCTAACCAACGTTCAGCAGCTACAGCAATGCGCTCTCCTACTCTTTTTATCATTTCCGCTTTTGCAGTTCCGGTCACTACTTTACTTTCCGTTAAAAACTGATCGTATTGTGCAAATGCCGTTGGAAATAACTGTGCATTAGATACAAATGCTAAGGTTTTTTTTCCTGTAAAAGGATTTGTAGCACAAGACAGCATGAATACAAAAACTGATAATGTGATTATTTTTTTCATGTTCTTTTAATGTTTTAAGTCTTTATTGTAAAATTGATTTACTATCGGGTTTTTACAAAATTAGCAATAATTAAATAATTCACATAAAACTATAAAATGTATTTCCGAAGCTCGGAAATTTATCTCACTTTTGAACAATCTTAGATATCTTACCAAAAAATGAGTCGAACTGCACCACAATTAAAGCCTGAACCTACCGTAAAAGTACCTAAACCGATTTTGTATACCGGACGTTTTTTACAATTTTTGTCTACGTCACTTGCCGCGAAATATGCGAAGCGCCTTTTTATTACTCCAATAAAATATAAAATGCCTAAACGTGAGTTTCAGATGGATAAAGAAGCGACACAAACTTTGGTGCATGTTCCCGCTATTGAGAAAGATATTTTGGTGTATTTGTACGGAGAAAGTGATAAAAAGATTTTGTTAGCACATGGTTGGAGCGGACGCGGAACGCAATTGGTGAAAATTGCCGATCATTTTGTGAAATTAGGATACCAAACTATTAGTTTTGATGCTACATCACATGGAAAGTTGAAAGGAAATAAATCTTCTTTGTTAGAATTTATCGCTTCTATCCATGAAATTAATACACAGTATGGTCCGTTTGAATTTGCCATTGGGCATAGTTTGGGCGGCATGTCTTTGTTGAATGCAATTAAAGGTGGCGTTCAAGTTAAAAAGTTAGTTACTATTGGCGCTGCGGATATGATTTCGGATATTATTGCTCATTTTATAAAAGCGCTTACGTTGAAACCGATTGTTGCTACAAAAATGAAAGCGACCTTAGATCGGATCTACGGAAGTGATATTGATGAAGTTTCAGCAAGTTATGCGGCCAAAGGAGTTACAATTCCTACTTTAATAGTACATGATGAAAATGATGCAGATGTCCACGTTAGTTGCGCGCATGCGATTCATAAAGCACTGCCAAATGGCACAATTCATATTACACAAAATTTAGGACATCGTAGAATTTTGGGGAATACGGAAGTGATTGCGAAGATTGAGGATTTTTTGTTGAGTTGATTTGTCAATTTGTTGATTCCCAATGCTGGCACGAGTTTATGAATTCATGTCGTTAAACAATCTAAAATAATGGCTTTGAGAATATTTTCAGAATTCAAAGCTGTTCTCGATACATTTTTTTATTAAAAAATACTCGAACTGACGTTCTTTAATATGTAAGCCTAAAAAATTATTTATTGATTTATTAGTGAGGTTCCAACACTAGCGCGGGTTTATAACTCCTGTCGTCAAACAAGCTAAAAAAATTCGTGAATTCGTGGTGAAACTACAAACAATCTAAAATAATGGCTTTGAGAATATTTTCAGAATTTAAAGCTATTCTCGATACATTTTTTTATCAAAAAATACTCGAACTGACGATTACTACAGCAAAACAAAAAGAGCCAACACAAAACGTATTGACTCTAGTATTTTTTCAATCTTGAATCTGAAATAATTCAAAATTTATAATTTTACATTCAACATTTCAAACTACCCAATAATATGAATTTCAGAGAAATCTTTTGCAACAATCATTGCGCCATTTTCATCCTTTTTTAAGTCTGAAAGTGCCACACTTACATTGTCTATTTGCACTTCTTTGGCTTTGAATGGT
>NZ_JBGCDL010000389.1:0-3234 GCF_045105435.1 Kordia sp.
CCACTGTAGAGAGGAATCTTAAATTTAACTCAACGATCATTTTATTTGATATTGCAAAAGAGAATCAATTTCTTTGCGATCAACTATTTTAGCTTACATATGCTCCACAAACTTATTTTTCAACTTGGTGAACGCTTCCGAAATCCTTCGATACGGAAATGGTTTGCCTTTTTAAAACAGTCTGAAAATTGGTCTATTAAAGAATTGGAAGCGTATCAATTGAAGCAATTAAAATCGTTGGTTTCTTTCGCGAAAGCACATTCTGACTATTATAAAGAGAAGTTTGCAGCAATTGATCCGGCATCATTTTCTTCTTTGGCAGACATTGCACAATTGCCAATATTGTCTAAGGAAGATGTGTTGCTTCACACAGAAAAAATTCACACAAAACACAATTTTAAGAAAGTATTTAAAGCAACAACTTCAGGTTCTTCTGGCGATCCGTTAGTATATGAACGTGAAGAAAGTGCCGATTCTTTTAATAGAGCTTCTATTTTTAGAGGGTATTCTTGGCATAATGTACAAGCTCATGAGCGCAATGGCTATTTTTGGGGATTTGATTTTTCTACGTCTAAACAATTCAAAGTGAAATTGCTAGATGCTTTACAAAATCGTTTCCGCGTGTTTGATTACAAAGAAAATGCATTTAAAAAGTTTGTAAAAAAGTTACAACGTGCGCGTTATATTCACGGGTATTCTTCCATGATTTATCAATCTGCAAAGTTGATTAATGATCAAAAGTTACCGAAACCGAAGCATATTAAAATGGTAAAAGGTACTTCTGAGAAGATTTACGATAGCTACAAAGAAGAAATTAAAAAAGCGTTTGGTGTGCCAATTATTAGCGAATATGGCGCTGCCGAAACGGGAATTATTGCTTTTGAGTGTGCAGAAGGCAATATGCATATTAATATGGAAGGCGTTATTGTAGAAGAAATTGACAATCAGATTGTAGTGACCAATTTACAAATGAAAACCTTTCCTATTATTCGGTATCAATTAGGTGATTATATTGAATTGGCTTCAAAAGATATCAAATGTTCGTGCGGGAAAGCACATTATATTTTAAAAGAAGTAACAGGTAGAATAGGAGAGAATGTATACGGAAAGAAAGAAATATACCCAAGTTTGTATTTTTATTACATCTTTAAAAACTTAGCAAACAAACATAATATAAAACTTACCTATCAAATTATACAAAAAGAAAAAGGAATTCTTATATTTAACCTCGAAGAAAACTTGAATACTAAAGATGAACAAAAGCTAAGACAAGAGATTCATAGTTATTTTGCCAACGACATAGCCTACAGCATTTGCCCAAATGTACAAAAGAACGCTGGCAAGCAAAAAAACAAAAGTTTTATCTCTTATCTTTAAAACTACGTTATGGCCTCAACCTCAAATATGCATTTCGAAATATCGGAACGTAAACTCCTTTTACGCATTGTCGATGTAATCGCGTTACTTTTTGGATTGTACGTAGTTTCGAATGTTTTCAATTTTGATTATTTCAAATTTACACAAGAGCGATGGCTTTGGAGCGTTGTATTGATTGTATATTATATATTGTTTTCGACCATATTAGAATTGTATAATTTACAGAAGTCAAGTCGTTACGACGCTACGTTTCAGGGAATTATACTTACAATTTCTATTACGGTATTGTGTTATTTATTGACACCAATTTTAACACCAGAGCTTCCTGAAAATCGTTTGCAAATTCTGTATTTTTTCTTAGCTATATCTACGAGTATATTTTTATGGCGATGTGCCTATATTTTCTTTATTTCTTCTCCGCGATTCTTTAAAAACATCCTTATTATCGGAAATACGGAAGAAATTAAAATCATGTCAGATGCCATCAAACGAAATACAAAGTATTATAAGATAGTTGGTTATATCAATTCAAATCCAAGTCAAAATAGTAGTGATACTTCCGTAGACGACTTAGAAGAAATTACAAGTTTGGACTTGAATAAGGTTACAAAAGAAAAGTACGTTTCAGAAATCATTATTGCGAGCGATCAGAATCAAGAGTTAAGCAAACCTTTATTTGATAGTTTAATAGGATTGTTAGAAACAGGATTGCCCATAAAAGAATACATTCAAGTATATGAAGAATTAACATTTCGTGTGCCTGTACAATATATTGGAAAGGATTTTTATAAATATTTCCCGTTTAGTCGAAGCAATCAAAACAAGTTGTATTTATTTTTTCATCGCTTTTTTGACATTCTACTTGCCGTTTTAGGATTGTTAGTGAGTCTGGTATTTATTCCTTTTATTTTGATTGGAAATTTAGTTGGAAATCGCGGTCCATTATTATATTCGCAAGAACGTGTTGGAAAAAATGGCGTGCCTTTTAAGATTTTCAAACTCCGAAGTATGGTAATTGATGCTGAGAAAAATGGTGCCGTTTGGGCAACAAAGAATGATGCGCGAATTACGAAATTTGGTGGCTTTTTACGTAAATCTCGTTTGGATGAAGTTCCGCAGTTTATCAATGTATTGAAAGGAGAAATGAGCATGATTGGCCCACGACCAGAACGTCCATCGTTTGTAAAACAACTTTCGGAAGATTTGCCTTTTTATGAAATTCGCCACGTAGTAAAACCAGGCGTAACAGGTTGGGCACAAGTAAAAGCTCCGTATGGCGCTTCTGTAGAAGATAGTTTGCGCAAACTTCAATACGATTTATACTATATAAAACACCGAAGCTTATTTTTGGATTTGAATATCATTGTAAAAACCTTGAGTACGGTATTGTTTTATCGGGGAAGGTGAGTTAGAACGACTTCGTCTGTTAGACCGCTAACGCTGTTAGATGTTAGATCGGCTTCGCCTTTTAGATCGCTTCGCTTTTAGTATTTTGGTAGATAAACTCTTGTATTTTCATACTTGATAACTTCAAACTCCTTAGAAACGTCTTTGCGAACGAAGTGAAGCAATCTGTTTTTTAGTATTACAACATATTATTTGAAATACTTCTCAATACTCAATACTAAAGTCTCAATACTATTTCTTAGTTTGTTTGTCGGTACGAGTTGAAACTCACGCTAGCAAGTGAATTAGATCGATTTGCTGTTAGATGTTAGATCGCTTTGCTTTTAGAACGGCTTCGCCTTTTAGAATGGCTTCGCCTGTTGGATCGCTGTCGCTCTTAGATTTTGGACTTGTATGAAACGTCTTTGCGAGCGTTTATAAAACGCGTGGCAATCTGTTTTTTAATATCAC
>NZ_JBGCDL010000390.1:0-6977 GCF_045105435.1 Kordia sp.
TGTACAGCCTTTAACGCCGATTTTGATGGTGATCAAATGGCAGTGCATTTACCATTAGGACCAGAAGCAATTTTAGAAGCACAACTATTAATGTTGGCTTCTCAAAACATTCTGAATCCTGCAAATGGTTCGCCAATTACAGTACCTTCACAGGATATGGTATTAGGTTTATACTATATGACGAAGTTGCGTAAATCTACTCCAGAACGAAAAATAAAAGGAGAAGGTTTAACATTCTACTCTGCTGAAGAAGTGGTAATGGCGTATAACGAAAAGAAAATTGAGTTGAATGCTTCTATGAAAATTAGAGCAATTGACTTTAATGAGGCTGGAGAATTAGTTCCACAAATTATAGAAACAACTGTGGGACGTGTACTTTTCAATCAAAAAGTGCCGCCACAAGCAGGATATATCAATGAAGTATTAACGAAAAAATCGTTACGTAGTATCATTGGAGGAATCTTACGTGTAACTGACATTCCAACAACATCAGCTTTCCTAGATGATATTAAAAGTCTTGGATACGGATTTGCCTTTAGAGGTGGATTGTCATTCAGTTTAGGTGATATTATCATTCCAAAAGAAAAGCAAACCTTAATTGATTATGCTAATAAGGAAGTTGATAAAATTACTGCGAGTTATAACATGGGGTTAATTACAAATAACGAGCGTTATAACCAAGTAATTGACAAATGGACAACAACAAATTCAGAATTGACAGAATTGTCAATGAAGCACATTAGTGAAGATCAACAAGGATTTAACTCTGTGTATATGATGCTTGACTCTGGAGCGCGTGGATCTAAAGAACAGATTCGTCAGTTAACTGGAATGCGTGGATTAATGGCAAAGCCGAAAAAATCGACAGCAGGTGGTGGAGAAATTATTGAAAACCCGATTCTTTCTAACTTTAAAGAAGGATTATCGATCTTAGAATACTTTATCTCTACACACGGTGCGCGTAAAGGACTTGCCGATACCGCATTAAAAACTGCCGATGCAGGATATTTAACACGTCGTTTAGTTGATGTATCACAAGATGTAATTGTGAACATTCACGATTGTGAAACATTAAGAGGTGTTGAAGTAAAAGCATTAAAGAAAAATGAAGATGTAGTTGAGCCACTAAAAGATCGTATCTTAGGTAGAATTTCTTTACATGATGTGTACAATCCATTAACAGAAGAAGTTTTAGTAGCGGCAGGACAAGGAATTGATGAAGATATAGCACAAGCTATTGAAAATTCACCAATTGAAGCAGTAGAAGTAAGATCGCCATTAACATGTGAAGCGCCAAAAGGTATTTGTGCTAGCTGTTACGGACGTAACCTTTCTACAAATAAAATGGTTCAAATTGGAGAAGCTGTTGGAGTTGTTGCTGCACAGTCAATTGGAGAACCAGGAACGCAGTTAACATTACGTACATTCCACCTTGGAGGAGTTGCAGGTAATATTTCTGATGAAAATAAATTAGTTGCTAAATTTGATGGTAAACTAGAAATAGAAGATCTAAAAACTGTTAAAGGTGTTGACAAAGAAGGAAAAGAAATTGATATTGTAATTTCTCGTACATCTGAAGTTAAACTTCTTGATAAGAAAACAGGAATTGTCTTAAGTACAAATAATATTTCTTACGGATCAACAATCTTTGTTAATGATGGAGATGTTGTTAAAGAAGGAGAGCCTATTTGTCAGTGGGATCCATATAACGGATCTATTATTTCTGAATTTGGAGGTAAAATTAAGTATGAAAATATTGAACAAGGTGTTACTTTCCAAGTAGAGATTGATGAGCAAACTGGATTCCAAGAAAAAGTAATTTCTGAATCTAGAAACAAAAAATTAATTCCTACACTTCAAATTTTAGATAGCAAAGGAGAAATTCAGCGTTCATATAACTTGCCAGTAGGTTCTCACTTAATGGTAGATGATTCTGAAAAGATTGATATTGGTAAAGTATTAGTAAAAATACCACGTAAATCATCTAAAGCTGGTGATATTACAGGAGGTTTGCCACGTGTAACAGAATTGTTTGAAGCACGTAACCCTTCTAACCCAGCAGTAGTTTCTGAAATTGATGGAGTTGTTTCTTTCGGTAAAATCAAAAGAGGTAACCGTGAGATTATTGTAGAATCTAAATTTGGTGACATTAGAAAGTATTTAGTAAAACTTTCAAACCAAATCTTAGTACAAGAGAATGATTATGTAAGAGCAGGAATGCCACTTTCTGATGGTTCTATTACGCCAAACGATATTTTAAATATCAAAGGACCTTCTGCAGTACAGCAATACTTAGTAAATGAAGTACAAGAAGTATATCGTTTACAAGGTGTAAAAATTAATGACAAGCACTTTGAAGTGATTATTCGTCAAATGATGCGTAAAGTAAGAATCGGTGATCCAGGAGATACTATCTTCTTAGAAAACCAATTAATTCACAAGTCAGATTTCATTAGAGAAAACGACAATCTTTACGGTCAAAAAGTAGTAGAAGACGCAGGTGAGTCAGAAAACTTTAAAGCAGGACAAATTGTTTCTCCAAGAGAATTGAGAGATGAAAACTCTGTGTTAAGAAGAGCTGACAAGCAATTAGTATCTGCAAGAGATGTAGTGCCAGCAACGGCAACACCAATCTTACAAGGTATTACAAGAGCTTCGCTACAAACGAAATCATTTATCTCAGCAGCATCGTTCCAGGAAACAACAAAAGTACTGAACGAAGCAGCCGTAAGTGGAAAAGTGGATGCATTAGAAGGATTAAAAGAAAATGTAATTGTTGGGCATAAAATTCCAGCAGGAACAGGAATGCGTAAGTACGATGATATCATTGTAGGTTCGAAAGAAGAATACAACGAAATTATGGCGGCTAAGCACGAAATAAACTTTTAATACATGAACGATAAAGCAAACGAAAAGCAAATCAACATTGAGTTAGATGAAGAAACTGCAGAAGGAACCTATTCCAACCTTGCAATCATCAATCACTCAGCAACTGAATTTGTAGTAGATTTTGTAAACATTATGCCAGGGAGACCAAAGGCAAAAGTGAAATCTAGAATTGTATTAACACCACAGCATGCAAAACGATTAATGAAGGCATTAGGTGAAAATATAAATCGCTTTGAAAAAGCTCATGGAAAAATTAAAGAATTTGAACAACCTCCAATTCCGATGAATTTCGGTCCAACTGGAGAAGCATAAAATAAAAAACCTCAATTTTCGAATTGAGGTTTTTTTATTTTTAGTAGCATTTAAAAAATCTATCAATATTTTTTTTAAATAGATTTTAACTATTTCTTTGTAAAAAACAACCTTTTTATTTTAGCTGTAATAGACAAAAAAAAGACATCCTTGTAATTGGATGTCTTTTTGATATAAATATCTTAAAAGGCTTTAAAATGATTTTTTTTGATTAAATCGATCTTTATCTAACCATCTAAATAATTAAAATTCACTTGTAAGATGGAATTTAATTTTAGGATATTTTTGTTGTGTCATTTGTAGTGAAAATGAAGAATCGGCAAAGAAAACCAATTTATTTTCTTTATCGCGTGCTAAAAATTTCTGTTTTACACGCTTAAAATCTAAAAATTCAGGGTCTTTTTCGTCTTCCACTTCTACCCAACATGCTTTATGAACATTCAAGTTTTCGTAGGAACATTTTGCACCATATTCGTGTTCTAATCTGTATTGAATAACTTCATATTGAAGCGCTCCAACAGTTCCAATAACCTTTCTTCCGTTCAAATCTAAAGTGAATAATTGCGCAACTCCTTCATCCATTAATTGGCTAATTCCTTTGTGTAATTGCTTGGATTTCATTGGGTCAGCATTGTTGATATATCTAAAATGCTCTGGAGAAAAACTAGGAACACCTTTATAATTCAACTCTTCGCCAGACGTTAATGTGTCGCCAATTTTAAAATTTCCTGTATCGTGCAAACCAACAATATCACCAGGAAAGGACTCGTCGACAATTTGTTTTTTCTCTGCAAAAAATGCATTCGGACTTGAAAACTTCAGTTTCTTATCCAATCGTACATGTAAATACGGTGTATTTCGTTTAAAAACTCCCGAAACAATCTTAATAAAAGCAAGTCTATCTCTATGTTTCGGATCCATATTTGCATGAATCTTAAATACAAAACCAGAAAATTTATCTTCATTTGGTTCAACCAAGCGTATGTCAGACATCTTAGGTAGTGGAGTTGGGGCAATATCAACAAAGCAATCAAGTAATTCTCGCACTCCAAAATTATTCAATGCAGAACCGAAAAATACAGGTTGCAATTCACCATTTAAATATTCATCTCTGTCAAAATTAGGGTATACTTCTGTCACTAATTCTAACTCTTCACGTAAAGTTTCTGCTGCGGTATCACCTATGTAATTTTCAAGTTCGGGATTGTTAACGTCTTCAAAATGAATAGCTTCAGAAATTGTTTGTTTATTGTCTCCATTAAATAAATTAATGTTTTTTTCCCAAATATTATAGATTCCTTTAAAATCATATCCCATACCAATAGGAAAGCTCAAAGGTGTTACTCGCAGTCCAAGTTTTTGCTCAACTTCGTCTAACAAATCAAAAGCATCTTTTCCTTCTCTATCCAACTTATTAATAAACACAATAATCGGAATCTTTCGCATACGACAAACTTCAACCAACTTTTCTGTTTGTTCTTCCACACCTTTTGCAACGTCAATCACAACAATAACACTATCAACCGCACTTAAAGTACGAAACGTATCTTCTGCAAAATCTTTGTGACCTGGTGTGTCTAATATGTTGATCTTCTTATTCTTATAAATAAAAGCAAGTACGGAAGTTGCCACAGAAATTCCTCTTTGGCGTTCAATTTCCATAAAATCACTCGTAGCACCTTTTTTAATCTTATTATTCTTTACAGCTCCAGCTTCTTGAATGGCGCCACCAAAAAGTAATAACTTCTCTGTAAGTGTCGTTTTTCCTGCATCTGGATGCGAAATAATACCAAAAGTTCTTCGTTTATCAATTTCTTGTTGTATGCTCATTAGAAGTATTTAAATAGGTATCAAAAATATCACTTTTAAATCAAATAATATCAATCATTTTCAAGTTCATTTGGTCTGAGAACACAAAATGAATAACGAATATATTTGATGAAACATAAAAGTCCATTGAATCATTGTTAGTTAATAAAATTTAAAAGAGAAATGTTTTTTCCTTAAGTAATTAAATCTAAAAAAAAAGACCCTCTAAAACATATTGTATTTAGAGGGGTTTTTGGGGAATCGCTGAGATACAAGCCGCATATAAACAGCAAATATGTTTGCAAAATTAACAATACTAATGACATGCTCATGTAATAAAATGTTAATTCGATAAAAAGCACAAAACTAACTTCAAAAAACGATAAATATTTTAAAGTAGCTTGTATCACTATTCTTTAAATTATAGCTTTTCTATGGATAAGATATGCGTAAAATTTATTTTGGTTCAAAATATAGATTCGTATAGAAAATTGCTGCGATCCTATTTTTTACAAAAACAATTTATGTAGCTTCATAATAATGGATACGATTTATTTTTTTAAATACTTAATTAAAATCAATTATAAATATTTTAACTAATTGATTTTAAGATTATTAAGAATGGTATTTTGGACGTATTTTTATACAAGTGTTTTAAGATTTATAATTTCAAGAAGTCTTAATTTTATGTATTTAGTATGAATATAATGTACTCATATTGTATCTTTTTTAGATTAATTATTCATTAATGTACAATCCTTTAGTTAAAAAAAGTGATTTTAAAGCAAAAAAGTATGATAATGTTTAAAAAAAATCTTGTAAGCGTTTTAACAGGATAAGTGTGTGTTTTGTCGAAAAACTAGTTGTTTTAGTCGTTTATGATACGCATATATGCCTGTCACTCATTACATTTGTTAAAAGTAAGTTAAGAAAATAATCAACCAATTACTATCTTAGTAGACAAAAACAGCCTTGAATGAATAACATTACTCTTGATGCAATGTTAGCACCTACAGTGTCTAGCAATGAATCTTTAACTATTTTTATTCCAAAAAAAATCTCACTTATTCTTGTGATATGTCTATCAATGCTGTATTCACAAAATACGCTTGCGCAAGAAAAAAATCTTTACGATGCGCAAAACCTAAAGTTAGAAGAAGCCGCAGCTGAAGGAATTATTTTTTTTCAAGAAATAATTTCGCGCCCAGCTGAAATCCAAAATTTCATAGATCACGTATATACAGAAAGAGTTGTGTCCAATGAATAAAAATAAATTCAAACCAGTAGAGATAATAAGTGCGCAGCGCAAAAGTGATAGGAACGATGCATCCTATAAAGAGATTTAAAATTACATTGAAGTAAAAAAGAAAATTAACAAATTTTAGATTTGATGCAACATATAAATATAGCGTAAGTCTCTAATTTTTTTATTGTGGTTTAGGCCACGTAGTACAACTAAAAACACAGATTATTAAATATAAAATTACCCAAACAAATGAGAAACAATATAATTACTTCTGTTTTAAATAAAGCTAGTGTCTTGTTGAATTTTAAGGAAATTTCTCTTGCATTACTTTTATTACTGGTATTAGCAAGCCCTGGTAATTTATATGCCCAAGATTCTGATGGAGATGGCGTGGCAGATACGCAAGATTTAGATAGTGATAATGATGGTATTTTAGATGCTGATGAAGGGCGTTGTATAGCAAATATAGGTTCTATAGTGGTAAATACATCGTCAGGTGAAATAGCATCATACAATGTTGAGACAGGGGTTTCTACTATAATTTGTACCGGTGTTGGTGGGGCGTTCGATATCGCCATGCCAGCTGATGCCTCTGTTTATTATTTATTGACTTCAGCTGGAGGTATTTCAAGTGTTGATCCTTCCACTTGTAATTCTACCTTTTTGGAGGATGTTGGTGGTGGTACATTTAATTCGTTGTCGATACTTCCTGATGGAACGC
>NZ_JBGCDL010000391.1:0-7054 GCF_045105435.1 Kordia sp.
TTTAATTCTGATTATTACAAATCGTACGGAGCAACGATGAAAGGTTATGTATTAATTCCGGATGAAATGCTTTCCGAGATTGACACATTGGCCAACTATTTAGACGAAAGTTATGATTATGTGATGTCGTTAGATCCGAAATAATACACAAACTCACTCAAAACACCACTTTACTCATTCGTGATTTGTATCGCTACAATTTCCAAGTATCTTCATTGCAAAGCGCAACGCTTTTCTTAGCACACAATGGAGTTTCTGTGTCGCTTATACGTAGTTTGGTTATTTGTTAATAAGAACTGTAATTCTATTGCAGCCATACTAATTCAGTAATTAGTAAGTTTTATATTTTTGTAGTTACATTACAAAAAGGGCAACAACATCATAAGATGTTATTAAATAGATATTACATGAAAAGAATTCTCATTCTTCTTCTTACCATACTTAGTATTGGCTGTACTACGGAAACTCCTAAAGAATATTCTTTACTAGCGTATGTGCCGCAAAATACTGCTACTATTATACAAATTCAGAATTTTGAAAGCTTCCGTAGCGAGTTGAAAAATAACAAACTGCTAAAATCGTTTCGTAAACCGTCTTTTAAAAAGGATTTTAATGACTTTGTAAAGTATCTAGATTACTTAAAACCGAATTCAAAATCATTGTTGTGTTTGAATGAATTAGGGAACGATAGTTTTGAATATACGTTTATTACAAAATTTCATCCAGATTTAATTGCCACAGATTCGTTAGCAAAACTTACTACTGAAAAGATAACTTACGAAGGCAACTCCATTCTTAAAACGACATTGAACAATCGTGTGAATTATAGCTTTACAGCAGATAGTATTTTTGTGAATTCTTCTTCCAAAGTATTGATTGAAAACTGTATTCGTTCGTATAAAACCGCCACAATTCCGGAAACATTCAAAAAAGTATACACAACGATTGATGAAACTAAATCGGCTACCATATTAGCGAATCCGAAGTATGTTTCTCCGTTATTAAAAAAATTATTTCCGAATGCCGCTACCGACTTTGTGTCAAATTTTGGAGCGCAAGCGGCACTTGACCTAAGTATTTTGCCTGATGAAATTTCCTTTACAGGAATTGTCACTGCAAACGATTCGCTAGGTCACATGTTGAGTTCATTGAAAAATACAGCGCCAAACGCCTATAAAATGGCAAAAGTAATTCCGCCTTTCTTTGCACATTTTACTGCAATTACATTTGATGCATACGAGAAGTTTCACCCAAAAACTAAAAATTCATTGTTAGATGCTTTAGAAGAAGTTGCCACTTTTGAGTTTAACGGAACTACTTTTACAGGACTGCGTTTTATTTCTTCTAGCAATGAAGCCATTACACAATTGCAAACAAAACCTGAAGCTAGCACAATTCGGAATGTAAAAATTTACACCAACGAAGACGCAACATTATTTAAAGATCATTTTACACCTTTTATCAACGATTTTGATAATAGCACATTTGTTATTTTGGACGAATATATTGTGTTTGCAGAAGCAGAAGGTTTGCGCAATTTGGCAATGTTGATTGGCATGTATAAAGATGAACAAACGCTGTTTTATCAGAAGAATTACCAGGAAGCCATTGCAAATTTGAGTGACGAATCGTCTTTGTTAACTTTTGTAAATCTGGGCAAATTCAAGGAAACATTCGCGAAAAGCGTACAAAAGAAATATCAAAAGGAAATTACGAGTATTAATTTTGAAGAATATCCGTTTGCCGCGTTGCAGTTTACCAACGAAAAAGGAAGTAATTATGCGCATGTACACGGAATTTTAAAACGAAATACGACAAAACCTTCCGAAAATACCGTTTCGCAACAACTCAATATTGTATTGGATAATCCTGTTGCTACAGCGCCGCAATTTGTTAAAAATCATATTACAAAACGAAAAGAAATTATAGTACAAGATGATAAAAATGCTTTGTATTTAATTTCTACCGCAGGAAAAGTGTTGTGGAAAAAGCAATTGGACGGGCAAATTTTAGGGAAAGTTTCACAAGTAGATTTGTATAAAAATGGGCGTTTGCAATTGGCAATAACTACGCCGCAAACTTTTTATGTGTTGGATAGAAAAGGAGAAACTGTAAAACCGTATCCGACAAAAGCAAAATCGGCATACACGCAACCTGTTGCTATTTTTGATTATGACAAGTCGAAAAATTACCGTTTTGTATTTACGGAAGGAAATAAAGTGGCGATGCGCGATAAAAAAGGGAAAACCGTTTCTGGATTTAAGTTTTCGGGCTCGGAGAACGATTTTATAAATCCGCCGCAACATTTTAGAGTTCGTTCTAAAGATTATATAACGTTTCAAGAAAGCAACGGAAAATTACATATTTTGTCACGTACCGGAAAACCGAGAATTACGCCAAAGCAAAATATTCAGTTTTCGGATAATACGATGTATATTCATAACAACCTTTTTACCACATCTGACCGTAAAGGAAATTTGATTCAAGTAGATGGGAAAGGACAAATTCAACAAACGAAATTACCTGTAGCGGAAAATCATGCTGTTGTTATGACCACAAAAACGCTTGTGAGTTTCTTTGAGAATAAGTTGCGCATCAAAGACAAAACGGTTGAACTCGATTTTGGTTCGTATAGCAAACCCAATATTTTCTTGATTCAGAATAAAATTTATGTAACTATTACAGATACAGACGCACAAAAAGTGTACTTATTTGATAGCAATGCCAAACCAATTGCTGGTTTTCCTGCTTTTGGAAGTTCTGTTATTGATTTGGGTAATTTTGATAAAGACAAGAAATTAGAGTTGGTTACCAAAGGAGAAAATAATACGGTATTGGTGTATAAGTTGAATTAGGTTTTTGTTGATTTGTTGGTTTGTTGATAGAGTTTCACGCGAAATTTTCTAACTAATATACTAACATGCAAAGCGTATCTAAAAAACAAAAACACCCTTTTTAACATAGTGTTTCAAAAGGATGCTTTATGCTATTTTAACCCGTTGTGCATTTTGATAAAATTCGTCAATCCGAGTGAATTTTACGATTGAAAATGAGTAAAATTTGTATCGAGAATAGAATTTTCTGCACTAAACATGTTCTCGATACTATTTTTCGTGCCTCAAAATCACTCGAACTGACGCTTCATTATACTTTTTTAATTCAAAATCCACAACGGGTTATTTTATTGTATTTACCTGTTAGATGTGTGATTTAATAAAGTCCCAAATTGCTTGCAAAGCGTCATCTATTAATTCTTTCTCAACAGAGAATTCTGTACCATTTGCATAGCGAACTGGAGAACCATTTCCGTCAGGACTGCAATGATTTACATCAATAGATCTACGCCAGTAATCTGCGTGATTTCTCCATTCGGTCTGATTTACTTTTGTTGGTGCATCTACCCAAACATTCCAAGCTAATGTACTGTCTACTTCTAGTAAATTCCCAGAACCTAAATTAAAAAGATTCATCACAAGTTGATTGAATTCATCAACAAAGTCATCGCCAGTTTTAACAACTTCTCCAATCACAACTTCTACATTTGCATAATTCCATGCTACATTATTGTGTAATGTAAATGCAGGCAAATTATCTAATCCGTTTGGCGTATATAATTTATCTCTTACAAAAATAACTTCAGGATTGTCTACACCTGGCATTTTTATCGTGCTAGACGTATCTAGTTTTATTGCCTGATCTTTACTAACAGGCAGATGATGAAATATATTTGCTAACTCAAAAGCACCCCAAATAATTTTACCTAAAGCAGATTGGTTTGCATCTCTGCTAAACCATATTTTAGGTTTTATAATCATGTCAATAGCTAAAGTTTTGTCACTTTCATTTACCCAACCTCGTTGTTGCGCTACCGTTACTTCTACATTTATGGTTCCAAAACCTGGAATATACGTTCCTTGTTGCGGGCAAATTACTGCCCAATTTTGACCAGTATTATCGTACCCTGCTCTTGAAACATCTGGAGCAAACATTTGAAAACATCTCGAATCTGGCTCACCATGCTTCGTAAGCCAAGTAAACTCTGGCCACAATACACGCTGTTGCCGCTTAATTTTTTCAACATTGTCTAAATTATCGGTTAATGGTAGTGAAGTTAAATCGGCAACACCATCTTTATATTGTAATTCAGGATGCTTTTCAATGAATCCTCCTTTCCATCCTTTTGCTGGAATATGGTTTGGTGTGATCTTTTTTTCATCACATTTTGTCTGTAGTGTTTTGGACGCATTCATAGATTGATTTTTAATTAGTTTACACTATCAAAATACGAATAGTCCTACATTTTTATATTCGTGAAATTTCCTATTTTGAAATTCACGTACTTCTACTGTTTTTCTGAGTAAAGATGCTGCTAATTTTAGTATTGGAAAGTCGTATTGATGGTTTTTGGAAGTCGTATTAGTACTCAATTTCGTTTCCAATATGTTCTATTTCGTCATAAACATCATGCGCTACACGCAAGCGTCGGATGCGTTTTTTTAACAAAGAAGCTTCTAAGAAAATTAAAAAACCAGGAATAAAAAATACAAGTAATGTATACAAATCTTGCGTATTCACACTATAGCCATACGTTATATTAATTATTAATGAATATATAATTCCTGATCCAATATAGATAAGAAACGTACCAAAACACATGGTGCCAGCCCATAAAATTTTGCGCACTTTTTTGTCTAATCGTCGTTTTTCTTTTCGTCTGTAAAAACGGAAGCTTTTTATATGATACAAAACACTCATAATAGCAAACACGAAGCCCAAAGCTATATGAAAGTGTACCCAGTATGAAACATTCACTGTGTTTTCTCTAGTAAGCAAAACACTCATAAAATAGACAATTGCTCCAATAAATATAATGGGAAAAAGGATCAGAAGAATTTTAAATATACGCATGCGGTTGAGTTACTTATGTCATAGAATTATTTCCAATTTTGTCTAATTCTTGTATCAAAGATAAATTTTCGTGGCGTTTTTGCACTCTTTTAAACATGAAAAACACGTCAATAATACTTACGAGACTAAAAAATAAAATTAGCAGCATCATTATAAAGCCTGTTATATCTTGCAATATAGGTGCATTGATGGTGTAAAAAAGGCAATTAATATTTCTTTAATTAGATAGATATAAAAACTTACAATTTCATATAAAATTCTCAATCTACCGTACCTTTTATATTTTCTATTTCTTCTCGTTGTGCCAGTCGTTTTTTATGAGAAACGATGAATTTATTTAAAAAAAACAAATCTAACAAAGTCCATAATCCAAGAACATTCATAAAAATTGCGATTGAAATTATTGTTACATCTGCTGATCTTTTTAACAAGTTTACCGTAATAAATATTCCTAAAATTAAAAGCGTTAATCCGAAAGATATATGCAATGCCCAATATTTTTTTGAAAGTTCTTCTAGCGGATCGTTAAATTCAGAAAACGGATACAAAGCTTCAGTTTTGGAATGAAAATAGACACTAAAAGCACCTGTAATTCCCAGAAAAAATATTGCTGTAGAAGATGTTCCTTCTGTTAAACCTCCAAAATAATTAATAACGCCAACCACCAACAAAATGCATGTCAATGCACCAGTTATCATTAATAAGAAAAGTTTTTGCACTCTCATTTTACTGTTTGGTATGCAAGTTCAGCTTCAAAAAGTGTTTCAAAATGATGCAATAGTTTTTCTTTTACTTCTGCTTCATCAATCTTTATTTTTCCCAATTCCACATTTAAAGAAGTTACTGCTTTTCCTCTAATTCCGCATGGAATGATATTATCAAAATATCCTAAATCAGCATTTACATTCAGTGCAAAACCGTGCATCGTTACCCAACGACTCGCGCGCACGCCCATGGCACAAATTTTACGTGCAAATGGTGTTCCAACATCAAGCCAAACGCCTGTTTCACCTTCACTTCTTGCGGCTTTCAAACCATATTCAGCTAAAGTTAGAATGATCATTTCTTCCAACAAACGCAAGTATTTGTGAATGTCTGTAAAGAAATTTTCCAAATCTAAAATCGGATACCCTACAATTTGTCCCGGTCCGTGATACGTAATATCGCCACCGCGATTTATCTTGTAAAATGTTGCTCCTTTTGCGGCAAGTTGCGTTTCATCTAATAATAAATTAGACATATCGCCACTTTTCCCCAAAGTATATACATGCGGATGTTCTACAAATAGGAAATGGTTTTTCGTTTCCAAACCTGCATCTTCACGTCGATTCTTAATTTTCGTATCTACAATTTCCTTGAATAAATCTTCTTGAAAATCCCACGTTTCTTTATAATCTTTCGTTCCTAAGTCTTGTACTTGTATGATTTTGTTCAATGTCTGTATATTTTCGACTACAAAAATACGACATTACAAAATATCTATTCTTTTTAGTAACATTTTTTTAAGAGTGCTTTAGAAATTGAGACATGTATTCCAGAAATTAACAGCAGTAAATTTCACACATAAGTTGTTTTTTTGTTAAGGAATCTAAAAAGAAACAACATGAAGAAAAAATCGTTGAAATCATTATCCTTAAAGAAGAGTAAGGTAGCAAACATTTCAGGAGGAACACAAGATGCTCCAGCAAATCATGCAGAGGAAGCAATCAGTAGTATCTGTCCATATCCAACTGTTGTATTAACAATTCACTCAATACTTCCGTGGGATTGCAAAACAGTATCTTGTCTTACCGATTGCGAATGGTGCAAAATTTTACCTTAACGTGAGTTCGACTTAAAAAATTCGTGTATCACAAGTAAGGCATTGTAAATTAAGCACTTGTCAGTTCGAGCGCAGTCGAGAACACTAAGAAATTATACGTTTTAATGGAATCTCGATAGCTTCGCTAGGTATTTTCAATTAAAATATATTTTAATCTCAATAGTGCTCGATTTGACATATATATTAAAATGTTGAAAATCAATTACATATAAGTAGTTTTATATCGAACTCACGTTACCTTAACAAAAAAAGAGGAACTACATGCTTGTAATTCCTCTTTCGTGTTTTTATAAATTAGAGTTTCTATTTTTCCAATTCAACTTC
>NZ_JBGCDL010000392.1:0-18601 GCF_045105435.1 Kordia sp.
AAATAGGTATAAAACGCGTTCAGAATCTGTAATTGCTGTTTTGGCAATTAACTCAAAATGTTCGGAATATGTTTTTTCAAAATGCTCCAGATTGTAATGTCCGAATTGATCTTTGAATTCCGCTTTCGCATTGAGCAAACGTGTTGCATACGAATCCGCTCGTTTTGGGAATTCAATGATGAGGTTTTTAGAGAACGATGCAAAAAACGCTGCTGAGTTTTCAAAAGGCACATTTCCTGTTAAGGATAAGTGATGAATAAGCGCTAATGCCAAGGTTGCATCTGGTTGAAACTCCTGCACACGCTGAATGAACGAGAAACGTTCGGTGTTTTGAAAACCAATTGCTGCCGACGGATTGAGCAAGTCAATCACAAAAGGAAGCATGTTTTGTTCTTTGTCTTTTTTGACCGTATAGTAGTTTTCATCTACCGCGTTGTTGTCAATATCACCCACCAAAGCTACGTCAATTTCACTTGTTATTTGACGCACAAACGTACCATCGTTTCCACCAACATCAATAACTGATTTGGCTTGTATGTTTTGAATCCAATCGTTTATAATGATTGATTTCTGTTGAAAAGCTGTATCAGAATAGTTTGTTTTCTGATAGTAATTTCCCCATTCCGATTGCTCTTTGAGTTGCAGTTTTTTGATGTAATTGTACAGATTATCAATGATATTGAATAATCCTTTTTTTGATAGTGAAGCTTGCTTGCTTTCCTTTACGTTTTCCTCTTGATGCTTGTTTTCATATTTTGCCAATAAGTGAATATTGGTGTATAAAAACGGATTTAGTTTTGTTTTTCCTGGCAATAAGGAAGCAATGAGTTTTAGTGGAATTCCATCAATGAAATTCGACATTGTTTTTAGGAATTCGGCTCCGTGATATTTTGCTACAACCAACGGACCTAAAAAGTGCGTTATGAATTGTTTGTACGCACGCCATGGTGTATTTTCAGCATAAAAATCTAGCGAAAGCGTATCTATAAATATCGCATTTCCTTTGTAAAAAGCAATGTTGTACGCGGTTGCATCTTTTAATGAAAAGTTGTTTTGCAAGGCATATTTCTGCAATTTTAAGGTATGTAAAGCAGCTTCTTTGTATTGTTGAAAACTCCATTCGTACGGATACGTTATGAACGGAATTTGTGCTGGTTGAATACAGATTTGCGTTGCAGATTTTTCTATTTCTTCATGCGGAATCAACAGTTTGTGTTGAAATGCTTTTTGAAAAAATCCAGCTGTTTCTAGCGCTTCGTATTGCGGAAAGTAACTTGGAAATATGATTCGTTTGATGATGCCGTTTTCAACATATACATGTCCGCTTGGATCGCGATATGAGGAAGCGTGTCGTGAATTATTTGTCATCTTTCGATGCGTTTTCTATCGTAGAATCATCAATGTTTATATCGTCAAATACTTCGCCTTCAGAAGTATCTTTATCCAATCCAAAGATGCTTTTTATTTTATAAGTAATGCTTTTGTAAAATAATGCGATTCCAGCTACAGCTGCTACAAGTGCTTGTACCAACATCGCTCCTAATCCTGCATCAAAATAAAGAAATTGCATAGTTTGATATTTCGGTAAAGATATAAAAATTTACTTTTTGGCAACTATTAAGTGTTGTAAATTCAATGTTGTTGCCAACAACATCCTTGAGAAAAAGAATTTATACTATTTTTTTGGTCTGGTCAAGTGATAGATATTGATTCCCAAGATGGCAAAATTTGTAATGATGATTGGCAAACCAACTCTTAATTCAGGTATTAGAAAACCGTACAGCACAAATAGTAAGCATCCAACTCCGTTGATCATTCGTAGTGTTCTTAGATCTTTCATGGTAAATGATATTAATACTGCGAGTGATGCTAAATATCCTACCCATTCTAATAATGTTATTCCTAGTATTTCCATGTTTCTGGTGTTGATTTCGTTTGTTTGTTGATTCGTCAATTTGTTTACACTGAGCTTGCCGAAGTGTCAGTTTGTTTTTTCAGCTTGTATATCGGCACAAGTTTCAAACTTGCGCTAGCATCTGATTTGTTACAAACTCATAAACTTTTCAACTTATAAACTTCTTTTTGTAAATAAAAAAAGGTTTCATTGCGTAACAATGAAACCTTTTGTATGATGTGAATCTTATGTTAGATTGTTTTGTTACGCTTTCTTTCTACTTCTGTTAAGTGTACTTTACGTAAACGTAAGAAGTTTGGCGTTACTTCAACATATTCATCTTTTTGAATGTATTCTAATGCTTCTTCTAAAGAGAATTTGATTGCAGGAACAATTTTTGCTTTGTCATCTGCTCCTGAAGAACGAACGTTTGATAGTTTTTTCGTTTTAGTAACGTTCACTGTCATATCGTCTCTACGAGAGTTTTCACCAATTACTTGTCCTTCGTAAATGTCTTCACCTGGATCTACAAAGAATTTCCCTCTGTCTTGTAATTTATCGATAGAATATGGAATTGCAGTTCCTTTTTCCATAGATACTAACGAACCATTTTGACGTTCTGGAATTCCACCACGTAATGGTTGGTATTCTTTGTATCTGTGTGCCATTATTGCTTCTCCAGCAGTTGCTGTTAACAATTGGTTACGCAATCCGATGATTCCTCTTGATGGAATTAAGAATTCGCATACCATACGCTCTCCTTTTGCTTCCATGCTTAGCATTTCACCTTTACGAAGTGATACCATTTCGATTGCTTTTCCAGATACGTGCTCTGGTAAATCGATGGTTAATTCTTCAATTGGCTCACATTTTACACCATCAATTTCTTTGATAATTACTTGTGGCTGACCAATTTGCAATTCGTATCCTTCTCTACGCATTGTTTCAATTAGTACTGATAAGTGTAATACACCTCTACCAAATACGATGAATTTGTCTGCGCTATCTGTTTCGTTTACACGTAAAGCTAAGTTTTTCTCTAGCTCTTTCATTAAACGATCTTTGATGTGACGTGATGTTACAAATTTTCCATCTTTTCCGAAGAAAGGAGAATCGTTAATTGTAAACAACATACTCATTGTTGGCTCATCAATTGCGATTGTTTTTAATCCTTCTGGATTTTCTAAATCAGCAATTGTATCTCCAATTTCAAATCCTTCCAAACCTACAATTGCACAAATATCTCCAACTTGCACTTCTGTCGTTTTCTTTCTTCCAAGTCCTTCAAATGTGAACAACTCTTTTATTTTTGTTTTGATGATTGATTTATCACGCTTCACCAAAGCAACTTGCATTCCTTCTGCTAGTGTTCCTCTTTGCAAACGACCGATAGCGATACGTCCTGTAAAAGAAGAATAATCTAAAGATGTAATTAGCATTTGTGTGCTTCCTTCTTCAAATTCTGGTGATGGAATGTGTTCCATTACCATATCTAATAAAGGCTCAATGTTTTCCGTTTCATTTTTCCAATCGTCCGACATCCAGTTGTTCTTTGCAGAACCGTATACTGCAGGGAAATCTAATTGCCATTCTTCTGCTCCTAATTCGAACATTAGATCAAATACTTTTTCGTGTACTTCGTCTGGCGTACAGTTTTCTTTATCAACTTTATTGATAACTACACAAGGTTTTAAACCTAAATCAATTGCTTTTTGAAGTACAAAACGCGTTTGTGGCATTGGTCCTTCAAAGGCATCTACTAAAAGTAATACACCATCTGCCATGTTTAATACACGCTCTACTTCTCCTCCGAAATCGGCGTGACCAGGTGTGTCAATGATGTTAATTTTAGTTCCTTTATAGTTTACAGATACGTTTTTAGAGGTAATCGTAATTCCACGCTCACGTTCTAAATCGTTGTTGTCAAGAATTAAATCTCCTGTATTTTCATTTTCACGAAATAGTTGACAGTGATACATTATCTTGTCAACCAACGTTGTTTTCCCGTGATCTACGTGCGCAATAATTGCGATATTTTTAATTGAAGCCATATTACCTCTTATTTTTAAGCGTGCAAATGTACTGTTTATTTACTAGAGAAAAGAATTTTAACCAGTTTTTAGGTTAATTTACTGTTAATTAACATTTTAAGAATTTTTTTTCTGTGGTTTTTCAGACTATAAAAATGGTGCTTTGGATTTTTACGCCATCAGCTTTACATTTTAGCCCTAATTTCATTTCCAATTTAGGACCTTCAACCAAAACGGTTTTCATGAAAATTTCACTTTTTCTTATATTTTTCACAAATATGTGTAACATTTTCTCATTGATTCAGTCTTAATATGAGTAGCCAACGTAAATATCAATATTTTTATCGTGTTTTTTATTTTAAAAGATGTAGATATTGTTAAATTTGCAGTCCTCCACCGAAATAATAATATTAATATATAAACCTTTAAGACTTCATTTAATATGAAAAAAATTTTATGCCTGTTCGCAATTGCCTTGATGATGGTAAGTTGTGGTGGAACAAAGAGCTCCGGAACATCTTTTATTCCTAAAGATGCTATTGGAGTAATGTACGTTAACTTAGAATCACTTTCACAAAAAAGTAGTACTGTTGATTTTAAAAATTTGAGCATTAGTAAAATGATCAATGAAAGTGCTCCGAGAGAGCTTAAAGAATTCATGAATACGCAAATGACTGCTGAAAACATGAAAGCTACTTTCCGAAATGATTTTATGTTAGGATTCATGAGTTTTGATCGCATGTCTCCTTCTGGAGGATTCGTAATCCCTATTAAAGATGCTGCATCTTTCCAAAAAATGATCCAACCAATGCTAGACAAAATGCCAAGGATGGAAAAGCAAGAAAGTGTAGGAAAAGACAATGCATTTACAGTATGCACAAGTAGAGACTTAGCAATTGGTTGGAACGACCAAAATGCTTTAATTGTAATTTCTGACAGAGCTGCAGCACAAACGCTAATTGACCTTACAAAGTTAGAATCTTCTAACATGATTACTGCTACTGATTATTTTAGTGGTTTCTTTGATGGAAGTAAAGATATGGGAATTCATATTTCTTCTACTCCTGTAAGTGATTTAGCAAGTTCATTCCTTACAAATTTTGGAGCTAATATGGATTTGAAGAATAACAACTTCATGTACCATACTACATTTGAAGAAGATCGCCTTTTTACATCTGCAAAATTCAAAATGAATGATGACATGAAATCAATTATTGGTTATGAGTCATGGATGTCTACAGGTTACAATGCTGATTTGTTAAAAATGATGCCAAATAATGCTGCAATGTTAGTGAAAGCTTCTATTGATCCTACTGCAATGTATAAGCATATAGAAGGTCTTCAAAATAGTTCTGTATTGCCAGATATGGTGAAATCACAAATCAAAAGAGCTTTGAGCGGAATGAATCGTGAGATGAATCGTGAGATGGGAATGACAATGGAAGAACTTGCTGGAATTTTTGAAGGTTCTATGATGATGAGTATGACAGAAGGTGTTAATGTACAAGCTACTAGATATACTTATGATGAAGATTACAATAGAGTACCTGAAACATATACTAAAAAGCAACCTTATATTTATGCTGCTGTTTCTATTAAAGATCAAGCAAAGTTTGATAGTATGTTAGATGTTGTTATGAAACAAGAAACACCAATGGCTACAAAAGGGAAAAATTACTACCAATTAGAAAAAGATCTTTTTGCAGTTATTAAAAATAAAGTGCTTTTTGTTACTAATGATGGAAGCAAAGCTGACGAAATCTATAACAATGGAAAATTAGCTTCTAACCTTTCTGGATTTGAGCATAAAGACAAGTTAGATAACTCTATGTATGTCTACATGAACGAAAACTTTACAGAAATGTACTCAGATATAATTAATAGCATGAATCCTTATGCAAGCTACGCAAGAGGAGGCTTAAATATGGATGCAGCTAATGATATATACAGCAAGTACTTCGGTGATACACATATGACTATGAGTACTGACGGAATGGAAATGTATTCATACACAAAAGGTGAAGGCAATTCATTGGTTAACATAATTAAATATATGGACGTTATGATGCAAGAAGTAACAAAAATGGTGCGTTAATAATACGTAGCAAACAATATTTTTTTATAGCGTGACTATACAAATACAAGAAATAATTCCAACATACTTTACTCCAACTTCATCTGAAGTTTGGAGTAAAGTTTTTTCTTTACAAGCAGGTGAAAAGTACTTGGTAAAAGCTGCTTCTGGTAGTGGGAAAAGTTCTTTCTTCAATTTTTTATATGGTTTAAATAATAAGTTTACGGGCAGTATTTTGTTTGATGATACTGACATTACTTCTTTAGCCGAATCGGAATGGACACAATTACGACGCGAAAAAATTTCTATTGTTTTTCAAGGATTGCGCTTGTTTCCCGAATTGACTGCTATGGAGAATGTTCAGTTAAAAAACCAATTGACAAAGCATAAAACAGAAGCTGAAATTTTAGCCTACATGAAACGCTTGGATGTAGATAAATTGGCATATAAAAAAGCGGAAACTTTATCGTACGGACAACAACAGCGTATTGCTATTGTAAGAGCCTTATGTCAACCGTTTGAATTGTTATTGTTAGATGAGCCTTTTAGTCATATTGACGCTGTACAAATTGACAATGCAACTACGCTTATTTTAGACGAAATAACTCAACGAAACGCAACTTTAGTCATTGCGAGTTTAGGGAATTCATACGATATTAATTATTCAAAAACATTGCTATTGTGATAGGAAACTTGTTACATAAACAAATTCACTTTTCGCAATTATTATTTTTTGCGTTGACTTCTAGTTTAGGACTTGGAATTTTACTCCTTGCCTTTCAACTTTTTATTGATACGCAATCGCTTTTTAGTTCTTCTAACGATTTACTAGGCAATAAAAATATTATCATTTCCAAACAAATTGGTTTAGATAATACTTTTTCTCCTGAAGAAATTGAAGAAATTAAACAGCAAGATTTTATTATAGATGCCGCTAATTTTACTAATGGAGTCTACAGAGTGCAAGGTACAATTACCATTGCTGGCATGAATAGCATTACTACAGACATGTTTTTAGAAGCTATTCCTACTAATTTTATTGACATTCAGAATGAAAACTGGAAATGGGATCCAACTGCTAGAGAAGTACCTATTATTGTTCCAAAAATGTATCTCGATTTATACAATCATGGGTTTGCTCCTATGGCTGGATTACCTCAAATTAAAAAAGGACTTATCCGTCAAATTCCAATCGATCTTACTTTAACTAGTTCTAGCAGAGAACGAAAAAAATACAGCGCTTATATTTTAGATGCTTCTGAAAAAATAAACACGATTTTGGTTCCACAATCATTTTTGGAATACACCAATAAATTGTTGAGTCCAAACAAAGAAGTGAAAACATCGCGTGTTATCTTAGAAGTTGCGAATCCTTCTGATCCGGAAGTATTAGATTTTTTAGCTGTAAAGGACTATCAATATTTAAAAAATGAGGTGCAAAGTTCGCGCATTAGCTACTTTTTACAAATCATTTTAACTATTGTGTTAGGCATTGGACTTTTGATTACTATATTATCTATTACATTGGTTATTACCAATATCAATCTACTTATCTTAAAGAACAAACAAACCATTTGTCAGTTGTACTTTTTAGGCTTTTCGCGAAAAGAAATTGCCAATGTATATCACAAATTATCCTATAAAATTTTAGGCGTTTCTATTTGTATTGCTTTGATTTTGACAATAGGATGTAAATATGCGTTTTCAAATTACTTAGAAAAATTAAGTGTGGAAACTAGCGCGCTTTCAATACTATACGTTTTAGCGTTTGCAATTGTGTTATTTGTAGTACTTGCACTGTATTACACCAAACATACCAACAAAAAGATTAAGCAAATGACTGCAATTAATACAAGCTTACTTACTACTGAAATTTAGTGTATCTTTGCAGCAAATTTACAATTTATGCAACTCAGTTCTATTCCAAAAATTAAACATACTACATCAAATAATTTCTTTTTATTAGCAGGTCCGTGCGCCATTGAAAGTGAAGATATGGCTTTACGCATTGCGGAAAAAGTAGTGGCAATTACTGATAAATTAGAAATTCCGTATGTATTTAAAGGAAGCTTTAAGAAAGCGAATCGTAGTCGTATTGATAGTTTTACTGGTATTGGAGACGAAAAGGCGTTAGAAGTTCTTAAAAAGGTTTCTGAGACGTTTAATGTACCAACAGTTACTGATATTCATGAAGCTTCTGATGCTGCCAAAGCTGCTGCGTACGTAGATGTACTTCAAATTCCTGCATTTTTAGTACGCCAAACGGATTTGGTAGTTGCTGCTGCAAAAACAGGAAAGGTTGTCAACTTGAAAAAAGGACAGTTTATGAGTCCTGAAAGTATGCAACATGCTGTAAAAAAAGTGCACGATTCTGGAAATGAAAATGCATGGATTACCGATCGTGGAACCATGTTCGGTTACCAAGATATGATTGTAGATTTTCGTGGAATTCCAACTATGAAACAGTTTGCACCAACAGTTTTGGATGTTACACATTCGCTACAACAGCCAAATCAATCTAGTGGTGTAACTGGCGGAAGACCTGATATGATTGAAACTATTGCACGTGCGGGCGTTGTAAATAATGTTGATGGATTGTTTATTGAAACTCATTTTGATCCGGCAAATGCAAAAAGTGATGGCGCAAATATGCTGCATTTAGATTATTTAGAAAACTTATTGAGCAATTTGGTACAGATTCGTAAAACGATTAATGGGTTTTAGACCGCTTTTAGCTGTTAGACCGCTACGTTATTGGATATTGGATGAGTTCACTTACTGTTCTTATTGTTATTTGAAACCTCATTCATATTTTCAAATTGAAACATCAACTAATTCACAAATTGGCATCATCAAAACACAAAGCAATTAGTAGAAACTTGCAGCTTCTTTTAGTACATCAAAGAAAATTTTGTCGTTGATGTGTTTTATATTTTTATAGCGAAGCGATGCCATTTTTTTTCGTTTTTCGGTAACTAAATGTGACGTGTGTACGGTAATTTCTCCACCTTTTACAATTCCGACATCGACAAATTTCTTTTTATGACTTGCGTTGAAGTAGCAAAACGGTTTTCCTTTGTAATAATAGAACGGAATTCTGTATTTGTATTTTAATTCGGCAGTTGGCAATAAATGTGCTACCAATACTTGCAATTCCAACAAGATTGATTTGTACGGTTCGGGTTGTTGCAGGATGTAATTTTCTGCTGGATTCATGATGTTTGATAGAAACTCTAAGATACTTATAAATTTAAACTATTTACATAAAAAAAGAGCTTACGCAGTGTAAGCCCTTTTTAATTTATATGTTTTCTTTAAATGTTAGCAAGGGTTAGAAATTAAACAGTCTGCTTTTGTATCTGCTCCTCCTCCGCAATAGTCTGTCTCTCCTCCAGTTCTTGTTGTTGGACGTGTACACTCTGTTCCTGTACAAGAAATACAACTTTGTTTTCCATCGTTTGTATAACACTCAAGTACTGTTCCACAAGTAAAATTGTTTCTTGAAATTGGCACTGTATCGGTGTTCACTAACGATCTACCCACAATAGTTTTCATGGTTTTAAAAGCTACAATCGTCGTTTTTTGGAATTTGAGTTTGGAGATAATTTGTTTTTTCTTCATAATCACTAAGGTTTCATAAGTTATACTCAAATATAAATCCACAAGTGGGAATTTAAGTGAAATACTTCTAGAAATTCATAAATCACGAGATATAAATACATCATTCAACATTCTGATTATCAAGGTTTTTTATATAATACGAAGGATATAATCCTGTTTTATTTTTGAATGCTCTTGAAAACGACTCTGAACGGTTAAAACCAATTTCGCGCGCAATGGAATCAATGGTATACGAACGAAATTTTTTATCTTCTTTTAACCGTCTGATTGCATAGTTGACACGTAAATCGGTAATATATGCTGTAAACGATTTTCCTTTGTGCGCATTGACTAATTTTGACAGATACGAAGTATTAGTTTTTAATTTTTTGGCAACTTCATTCAAACTGCTATTTTTACTGAGATACAATTCTTTGACTTCAAAGTTTTGCAACTTCTTCAATAGTTTTGCTTTTGTTTCATCAATAATTTCGACTTCTTTCTGCTGTAAAGTCTCTATGTTTTTTTCTTGTAGCGTGGATTCTTTTACTTGTTTTTCTTCTAAAGTCTCGCCTTTGAGTAGAGGAACACTTTCGGTAAGTAATTCTTTTTCTTCTTCAAGCGTTTTTAAAATTTTAGCAAATTTTTGTTGATTCTTTTTTTCACGCTTCTTGTAGAAATAAACCAATCCACCTACTGTAAAAAGCGCTAAAAAAATACTTACATACAGAATGGTTTGGGTTTTTTTAGTTTTCTTCTCCGCTTCACTCAATTCTTCTTTCAAAGATTGTAAATCATATTTTTTTATAATTTCAATACCAATGGCATTTTGTTGCTTATCATTTTTTGTATATACTTCATTTGTTTTTTCAAAGTAGAACAAACTCTTTTCTGTATCCCCGATTGCTTTATAGGATTTGCCCAAAAACTTATACATATCTTCTAAACTGAAGAAGTTTGTATTTTTTTGTTGCTGATTAAATTCTATTTTCTCTAGAACATCAATTGCTTTTTCATATTCTCCTTTATAGTAATGTATTTTTCCAATATTAAGATTTATAAAAGGCAATTGTGATTTTGAAGTTTCAATTTTATTTGCATATTCAAATGCTTTATCTATATATAGAATTGACTCATCATACTTTTTTTTGAGAAGATTTGTTTCTCCTAAGAAATTATAGAAATAAGTTTTTGCATCTTCATCTCCATATTCATCACTAAGTGCAATTCCTTTATTCCCATAATATTCAGCTTTTGCGTAATTTTCTAGACGCAAATACGATTTGGTAAGTGCGATATATATGCTAACTTCTAGTCTATTTAACTTTTTAGATTGCTCTTTTTTAAGAATTTCTAATGTACCTTCTAATAATTCAACTGCTCCTTGATTGTCGTCTACTTCAATTTTCAACAAGGCTATATTTTTTGATATTATTAATTTTTTAACAGTACTTTTTATTTTTTTAGCAATTTTTATAGCTTTAAGATAACTTTCCATAGACTGATTGTAATCACCATAATCATAATAAAAATCACCTTTATTGATTAATGATGACAGAATCAAGTCATCATTCTTAAGTTTTACTGCAATTTCATATAATTTATCTACATGAAATATTGTTTTTTTAAAATTCTTTTGGTCATGATTCCAATATGACAATGAATAGTTTCCCCAAAATTGTGCTAATAAGTCTTCAGATTTTAGCATTACATTTTCAATATGTATCAAGCATATACTCTCTCTTAATGAATCTCGTTTATATTTCTGTGCAAACAGAAGTGAAAATTCTTTGGGAGCTAATTTATGCAGAGAATTTTCAAACTCTGTTTTATTAAATTGTTGCACCACATCTTGATTATTTTCCTGAGCCACAGTTGGCAAGACAATCAAAAAAGAAAAGGTTATTAAGAATACCGTTACGTATTTTCGGAGAAGCATACACAGTTTTGTTTGGGCTTTAGTGTTTTATCACATTAGGTAGGTTATTCAAAAATAATAGTTTTTAGTTTAATTGTAGTCCTATTTTGAATGCTAATTTTAATCAATAATGGTCTTCATACCTAAAAAATAGATTTTCGAGATACTGAATGCGGTAACTTTGGAGAATACAGAAAACAAAAAACTCCTAAGAAATATTCTTAAGAGTTTTAAATTTTTAGAGGAATCGTACTTGTTTAGTTTTATACGACATCTGTTACTATTACTTCAACTTATATTTTTTGTATTTCTAGTATAGACTTCAAAAAATGTACTTTTGTACTATTAACATCTTTCGGCACTATCGCCTGCTGTTAAATAAGTTTTGCATTCATCTTCATCTGTTTGTGTACAAATTGTTGTATTTGCACAAAGGAAGTCAATTTATGGTATAGGACCTCCTCCTTTTATAGCATTAAGATTTGAAATGCTTACTTTTCTAATTGTCAAACCTAGGTTTCTTTTTTTCTTCATATTAATAAATTTTTATTTCGATTTATGCCTTATACAAAGATAAATAGAAAATGAAATGCCGTTTTAATGTAGTTAGTCGCCATTTAATAAATTATGATAAATAACTCAGTTACATCACTGACTAACTTAAAGTAGATCCACTCCTTATTAACACCTTTCAGCACTATCTGAAGCTGTTAAAAAAGTTTTACAATTTTGTCCTGGTATACTGTGTGGTTCTGTAGTTATAACACATAAGAAATTAACTGATGGTATTAAATCAGTTCCACCTTTACCAATAAGATTATTTAGTTTTGAGATACTAACTTTTTTAACTTGAAGGTTTACTTGTTTTTGTGTTTTCATAGTACTTATTTTCGATTTTATGTTCTCTCAAATATAACTATAAAATGAAGTTCGACTTTAATGTTGGTAGTCGTCATTTATAAATTACGATGTATTTCATTTTACAACCTACTGTTTTTCAAGCTCTTTTATAAAATACGACGGATACAGTCCTGTTTTTACCTTGAACGCTTTAGAAAACGATTCGGAACGCTTGAAACCTATTTCTTGTGCAATGGCGCCAATGGTAAAAGATCTAAATTTACGATCTACAGACAATCGTTCTATTGCATATTCTACGCGTAAATCGGTAATATATGCCGTAAATGATTTTTCTTTATACGTATTTATTACTTTTGAAAGATAGGTTGTGTTGGTTTGTATTTTTTTGGCAACTTCTACCAACGTACTTTCATTGCTTAAATACAATTCTTTGGCTTCAAAATCTTCTAATTTTTTGAGGATTTCCGCAGTTTTTTCATCAATTTCAGGAATTACATTCGCTTTTGAATCTGATTTTTTCGTGTGTACTGCAGACGTTGTTTTTACATTTTTTTCTAAAGGAACGCGTTCTTGTTGTCGCTTTTCTTCCAATTGTAACATTAAATTGGTAAACCGTGCTTTGTTTTTTTGCTGTTGTTTTTTGTAATACACAATCAAACCAACTATGGTAAGCAGAAGCAATCCTATTCCGATAGCATACAGGTATTTTGTGCGTTTCGATTTGGTTTCTAAATCTGTAATTTGCTCTTTTAAATTCCCCAATTTATTTTTTGTGATACGAGAGTTAAGAATGGCACGTGTTTTATCATTTTCAGCATCTATTTCATGGGCTTTTTTGTAATATTTAGAGCTTTCTTCTATATTTTCAACAGCCGAATATGATTCTGCTAAACCGATATAAAGTCCTTGAATACTTAAATAATCTGTTTCGTTTTCTTTCAATAATTGCTGCCCTTCTAGAAACTCTTTTATCGCTAAGTCGTGTTTATTTTCTGCTGCGTAATTTCTTCCGATATACAATTTTAAAAACATATCTAACGACTTGCTACCACCAGCGCTGTCTATCAACCCTTTTACTTTTATAAATAGTTCGTGTGCTTTGGTATAGTTTCCACTATTGGATTCTATTTCGCCCAAAAAAGTGCTAAAATATGCTTGGAATGCTATATTTTTAGCCTGTTTACTCAATGCCAAACCTTTGTTAGCATACGAACTCGCTTCTGTATGATTGTCCAAATTGATGTACGCTTTGGTTAAACCAAGGTATATGGTAGCTCGTTTTTTTTCTAAGCTTTTATCGCTTGATTCTTTGATTTTCTGTAGATTTTCAAGATATAAATCTATAGCGCCCAAATTGTCTTTTACTTGAAGTTGAACGAGCGCAATATTATTTTTAGATTCAATCTGCGCTTTTAATGAGTTCATTTTCTTTGCCAGCTCAAAAGCTTCTAAAAAACTTTCTAACGCAGGTTCATTTTGTCCACCAAAAAAAAGATAGACACCTCTTTTCTTATGTGCTTCATATAATAAAGGTATGTTTCCTAAACGCTCCGATTTTTCAATTCCAATATCTAAACTCGCTACAGCTTCTTTTAGGTTATAATTTCTATTTTGCCAACTTGCCAACGTTATATAGGTTTCAGCTACTTCATTTTCATCTTTTGATGTGATATAATTTGATCGCAAGTAGCTTATTACTATTCTTGCTTTTGCAACACTCGTTCGTCCTTGTATATAATATTCTTCAACAACATCTTTAAAAGACATTTTTTGCAGTGATTTTTGAAGCGAAATGGTATCAATTGAAGTACTTGTGGAGGTTTGTGCAAATCCTATACCTGTAAAACAAAATAAAAGTACACACGTTATACAAATGTTCCATGGTTTGAAACGAAGTAATGGCATCATATTTGGACTGTGGTTATAGTTATTGGGAATACTCAAAAATAACGAAATTAAATTCATAAATGTATTTTCTATATTATAAATATGTAAGCTACTATATATTAAGCTTCTATATTTATTAAATTTTTAAAATTGTATGGTATTGTTAAATAGATGGTTTCTTTTCTCGTTTCTTTTTTACTGTAATTTATGGCTACATGCGCAAGACTACGCAACAGTTGATAAGGTAGTCGCAACATATCCTTCATCATTTCAATCTATTGAAAAATTTGCAGATCGCATCGAAAAAGATTTTACTACAGATGCAACTAAAGTGCGTGCCGCGTATTATTGGATAGCACATCATATTCAATACAATTATAAAATAGTAGGATCGAGCAAAACTGGATATCCTACAATTACAATCAATACGTACGAAAGCGAAGACGAATTTCATTATAAATATAAAAAAGTATATGCTACGTATGCATTGCAATATAAAGCCGCTGTTTGTGAAGGGTATGCTCAGTTATTATTTTACGTGTGTGAAGAACTTGGTATCAAAGCAACTGTCATTAAAGGAAATGCGATAACTTCTGGACATCGATACGGATTGATTCCTAGAAATACAAATCACGCGTGGAATGCGGTCTTTTTTAATGATAAATGGAATTTAATTGACGCCACATGGTCCACAGGAAATGAACGTGACAAACCTAATCATGTCGATTTTCATGACACTTATTTTTGTATTTCTCCTCAAAAAATGATTCTGAATCACTTTCCTAAAGATCCAAAATGGCAATTGCTAAAAACACCAATGACAAAGAAAGCGTTTTTTACACAACCCATTATATATAGTGAGTATTTGGCTTTAGATATAGCTTTAAGTAAAAACACAAAAGGATTGATTAAAGCAAAAGTAAACGGATTTATTAGATTGCGTTTTACAAAAATTGATACGACTAAAAAGTATTATTACTCGTTTTCTAAAGATGAATATTCTAAACAATTAACATTTACAAAAGCTGGAAACGAATACATTACCAACATTCCGTTCAAAAGTACTAAAAGAGATTTTTTAAGTATTTTTTCAGAGTCTTCCGGTATGCTTAGATTTCGCATACTTCCAACACAGTAATTCCTATTTGGGCAAGGTAAATATGAACGTCGCGCCATTACCTTCACTACTTTCTAAAGAAATTTCACCTTCGTTTCGTTCAATGATTTTTTTCACCAAAGCCAATCCAATTCCTATGGCTTCTCCATCTGTCTCTACTTTTAATTTTTGAAAAAGTTCAAAGATTTTTTTATGATATTTTGCTGGAATTCCTGGTCCGTTATCTTTTATAAAAAACGTATGATTATGTTTACTGACTTCGTAATTAATAGTAATTTCTATTTGTTCTTTATCGGTATGTTTGATGGCATTCTGAAGTAAATTTAGAAACACTTGCTGCATTTGCAATTCATTAAACACAAGTCGTGGTAATTTTTTTTCGAGCGAAATAGAAATGTGTTCTTTTGAGATACTATTAACAATGCGTTTTACAAGTGTATGTACATTAATTTCTTTTACAGCCTGATCTGATTCCGCTTGAAGTGAATAGTTTAAAATACCTTCTACTAGCAAATCCATTTGTGTGACTTGACTTTTGATTTGCTGTAAACTTTTTAGGGCTTTTCCATTCAATTGTTCATCTTCGTCATCTGAAAGCCAATCAGTTAATGTGTATATATTTCGCAACGGACGTTTTAAATCGTGCGAAACTACATAGGCAAATTCTTCTAAATCTCTGTTTTTATCTAATAGTTCTTTGGCGCGAATTTCTAAATCGTTCGTACGTTGTTTCACGGTATCTTCCAAATTTTCATTCAGCGCTTCTGTCTCTTTACGGTAGCGAATAAATATATTCATCATCCAAAAAGAACACATAAAAATAGCTATTGCCGATAGTAATATGGCAGTTTTATACACTGTATTTATATCATTTAGATATACAGCATACGCTAAATGTATTGTTTCTGTAGCACTATAAATAAGTACTAAAATTCGATTACTCAATAATAATACGGAACCAAAAATAAACACATAAGTAACCAGTAAAATATCAAGCGAAAAATTGTTTAAATAGATTGCATACGTCAAGTAATGCTGAAATGCCATTGTTACTCCGAAAACGAACCAACCGTAGTGTTCTAGAATGAATTTTGACTTGAAACTCGGTAAAATTCCAATGATTAAAAAGAGAATAGAAAAGATAATATTTCCATAAAAAGGCAATATAATTTCTGGATTATAATATTTCATAATCTCCAGATATACAAACGTACTTGGCGCACCTAGACATAGCGTTATATAGCTATTCTTTATTTCAAAAGGCTCTAATGCGCCTAGGTTTTTAAATACGCTTTTTATCATGGTAATAGTATGCAATCCTTTTTAAAAATCAATTTTCAACTGCTGTTGGAATTGTAAATATGAAAGTTGTTCCTTTCCCTAATTCGCTTGCTACACTAATTGTTCCGCCATTTCGTTCAATGATTTTCTTTACCAATGCCAAACCAATTCCTATGGAATCAATCTCAGATTTGACTTCTAGTTTTTGAAATAATTCAAAGATTTTTTTGTGATATTTCTCATTAATTCCAGGTCCATTATCTTGTATCGAGAACTGATGTCCATCTTGTGTGAGTTGATATTTAATATGAATTTCAACCAATTCTTTGTCATTATGTTTGATGGCATTCTGAATCAAATTTTGAAAGACTTGAAGTAATTGCGATTCGTTAAAAATGACTTTTGGTAGCGTATTTTCTGTATGAATTGAAACCTTTTCACTAGCATTCACCGCAATAATTCTGTTCACTAATGATTGTGCATCTACGTTACTTACCGATCGTTCTTTGTCCATTTGCAACGAATAATTCAGAATTCCTTCAACCAATAAATCCATTTGTGTTACTTGCTCTTTAATAAGTTGCAAACTTTGATTGGTTTCCTCGTTAAATTGATATTCGGTATCATCAGTAAGCCAATCGGTTAAAGTATAAATATTTCGCAACGGACGTTTTAAATCGTGTGAAACTACATAGGCAAATTCTTCTAAATCCTTGTTCTTTCGAAGTAATTCTTTCGCTCTTGTCTCCAAATCTTCGGTACGTTGCGCAATGCGTTCTTCCAACTGCACATTGACAGTTTCCAATTTTTTTCGGTAGCGAATCAATCCATTCATCACCAAAAAAGAAAAGATAAAAATAGTACTCATTGATGTCAAAATGGCACTTTTTTCCATACTACCCCAATCCGAATAATACACTCTATATGATAAATGAATCAATTGAGAAGCACTAAAAATAATGACTAACAAACGATTGCTCAACAATAAAACTGCTCCAAAAATAAAGACATACGTCACTAACAAATAGTCAAGTGAAAAGTTATTTAATGCAGTTGTATACGTGAGGTAATACTGGAAAATGATGAGACTTACAAAGGTAATCCACCCGTAAATTTCATCGAGAAATGCATTTTTGAAATACGGAATAATTCCTACTATAACAAACCAAGATGTAAACACAATTTCTCCATGATATGGAATGTTTAATGTGGGATTGTAATACAACATGATCAACACATAAATGTAGGTGCTTGGTCCTGCAAGTAAAAATGTGAGGCCACTATTTTTTATTTCAAAGCGTTCAAGTCGCCCAATATCGCTAAGATATTTTAAAACTTTTGCCAACTAAATTAATTTTAGGTTAAGTTTTTAAAGTTATGGAAATGATTTTAAATAGTCTTCATTCTTTTAAAATTATATAGAAGCGAGCTTATTTTTAAAGAAATTTCTTTCTTATTATTCGGAAAATGATGAATTTTTTAATTTTATCTACATATTATTTCTTTTACAAAAATCTGCTAATTCTATTTTTAATAATTCTAAGACCGTTTTATTCAACAGAAAAATCATTTTTCACTTGTACAATTAACAATTTTTATTTTACTTTGCATTTCAAAGTACTTTTAAAATGACATCATCAGACTATCTAAAAGACATTAAAGAGATTAAGAATCTCATGAATAAATCATCTCGGTTTATTTCATTAAGCGGACTTTCTGGCATCATGGCAGGAATTTACGCCCTAGTTGGCGCTTGGTTTGCGCATCAAGTATTGCACACTTCTTATGAAGTTGAAAGCACAACATACAACAGAAATACTTCCATTTTTACTGACGATATTACCTTAAAACTTTTCGCAATTGCAAGTATTGTTTTGTTTTTGGCTGTTGTGACAGGAATCATCTTAACACAGCGAAAAGCACGAAAAAATGGAGAACG
>NZ_JBGCDL010000393.1:0-3327 GCF_045105435.1 Kordia sp.
TTGATTCTTTCAGCAATTGCATTTTCATAGGGGTCATATTGTTCAGTCATACTCATTGTAATTCCATTTTTTTCAGCGAATTGTGCATATTTAGGGTTGCAGTACTGAAACCCTCTATCCGAATGATGAATGAGCTTTTTAGTAGGGTATTTTCTGTTTTTAATAGCCATTTGAAGTGCTTTTGTGCAGAGAGAAGTTTTCATATGATTGTCGAGATTATAGCCCATAATTTGCTTAGAATAGGCATCTGTCACAATTGCTAAATAGTTATGTTCATTATTTGTTTTAATATAGGTTATATCGCTTACCCAGAGTTGTTCTGGTCTAGTTGGCACTTGGTCTTTAATTAGGTTTTTATATTTTCTAAATTGATGCTTAGAATTGGTTGTTGTGATGTAATTTTTAAGTTTAGGTACTAGTAAATTATGAAGCCTTAAAAGGTCATAGAACTTGTCTCTTCCTATTTTAATTCCTTGGTTCATAAAGTCTTGTTTAAGTTCAGCATATAGTTTGATACCACCGGTTCTTTGTCCTACTTTTTTGCGATAATTTTAATCATTTTAATTATTTTGGCATCGTTTATTTGTTTGACTTGTTGTGCTTTAAGTCTTTTGTAGTAGGCTTGTTTACTAATCCCAAAACATTGATAGATCCACTTTGTTTTAAAATGTTTTTCTTTTTTAGTTCTATCTCTTTTGCTAATGTTTTGGGCAATGACTTTTTTGACAAATCAACTCCAGTAATGATTTCCATATCTGCGATAATATCTTGTTGAAAGTCTTTTACGAACTCCAATTCTTCAATACGTTCCTTTAATTTTTTAATTTCATCGTTTTTACTCATACCCTTGTTTTGTTGAACTAAAGTACTGTGTTTTTTAATCCAATAGGCAATGGTGGTTCTTGGAACATCATATTTTTTGGAAGCGAAGTTAGTTGAGATTTGACCATTCTGAATTTGGTCAACGACGAATAATTTGGTTTCTAAGGTTGCTTTTTGGTACTTTTTTTTCTGCCAGTGTTGTTTTTGGTTTTTCATAAGTGACTATCATTAATTGATGAATTTTTAGTCAACCTATTTCAGGAAAGTACATTAACAATATGTTCATCATTCAGATAGAGGCACACAGTATTGCAGTAACCTTTGCACTCAAATGTTAAAGAGAAACAATATCGGTATTAGTATGACAGAAGAAAATCATTGTTACGAAAACGCAATGGCAGAGCGTGTAAATGGAATCTTAAAAGATGAGTTCTATCTCGATCAAACATTTGATAGCCTGCAACACTCAAAGAAAGCAACAAAAAATGCAATTAATCTATACAACGAAATAAGATTATACTTATCTTTAGATTATAAAACACCTAATATGGTATATCAATTATCAGCTTAATTTAATTTTAACCTGTAGCCATATTTCAGGACTAGACATTGAATAATGAGGTTCGATTGTCGAATTAACCGTATCTACCTCCTATATACATCGTATATGTTCACTATTTGTAACAATAGATAGTTTTTAATCTACTTATTTTATTTAAATTTGTCATTTTAAGATAAAAATACAACAATGTTAAACCTTATTCCGACAGAAAAAATTATTGAACGACTTCGCTATGAAAATCCATGGTGGATCACGAAAGAGATACCGAACACATATAGCTCAATGTCCAAGAGATTATATTTTGATCTTTTTTATCCATTCGTCCTTGAAAGTAGCATTAATCGAGCTTTAGTACTAATGGGGCCAAGAAGGGTTGGTAAAACTGTAATGTTATTTCATTGCATCCAAAACTTACTGAAAGAAGGAAAAAATTCTCATAAACTATTCTTTATCGGAATTGACAATCCGATTTATGTCAATTTAAGTCTAGAAGACGTTTTAACTCTATGTAAAGAATCTTTAAACCTTCAAAACCTTAATGGTTGTTATGTCTTTTTTGATGAAATACAATACTTAAAAGATTGGGAAAGGCATTTAAAAGTACTGGTTGACTCATATCCTGAAACCAAATTCATTGTTTCTGGCTCAGCAGCCGCAGCGTTGAAATGGCACAGTACGGAAAGCGGAGCGGGTAGATTTACTGATTTCTTGTTACCTCCATTAACTTTTCAAGAATATATCCATTTAAAAAAATTAGACCATTTAATTTTTAAAGGTGATATTCAATATGGAGGCAAGAATATAGATTATTGCTTAACTCATGACTCAAAAGCGCTAAATAAAGAATTTATCCATTATTTAAATTTTGGAGGATATCCAGAGGTTGTATTATCTGAAAAAATACAGGGAGATATGGGTCGATATGTGAAAAATGATATTGTAGACAAAGTTTTACTTCGAGACTTGCCAAGCTTGTACGGAATCAAAGATATCCAAGAATTAAACAGATTCTTTACATATATAGCGTATAATACTGGAAATGAATTTTCATATGAAAAAATGTCTAAAGAAAGTGGAATTCAAAAGGATACTTTAAAAAAATATCTAGAATACTTAGAATCGGCTTTCCTAATTAAGGTGTTAAATAAGGTTGGAATCAATGCAAAAAGATTAAAAAGAATAACGAGCTTCAAAGTATATCTTACAAATCCATCACTTCGGACTGCATTATTTTCTCCAATAAGTGAAACAGATCAGGAAATGGGAAACATGGTTGAAACAGCAATTCTTTCACAATGGATGCATAGAGAGCAATTGGACTTAACATATGCTAGGTGGAAAGACGGTAGAAAGGAAGGGGAAGTAGATCTTGTTTTAGTGGATGACAAAAATTATAAACCTATTTGGGGAGTGGAAATTAAATGGAGTAACAGATATTTTGATAAACCTCAAGAATTGAAGAGTTTAATTAAATTTTGTGAAGAAAATAAATTTAAAGCTGCCGTTGTTACTTCAATTGATAAAATAGGAATGCAAGAAACAAAAGATTTGAAATTCACATTTCTCCCTGCTTCTATATATGCTTACAATATTGGAGAAATCACGCTAAAAATGAAAACTAATAAGTAAAAAAACGAAAGCACAACAATGTGTATAGTACATAGCACCCTACGGGATACTACGACACCATACACGGGACGTTAGGCACAATCCCTCACATATACTTTCCTGAAATAGGTTGACTAAAAATTCATCAATTAATGATAGTCACTTATGAAAAACCAAAAACAACACTGGCAGAAAAAAAGCACCAAAAGGCAACCTTAGAAACCAAATTATTCGTCGTTGACCAAATTCAGAATGGTCAAATCTCAACTAACTTCGCTTCCAAAAAATATGATGTTCCAAGAACCACCATTGCCTATTGGATTAAAAAACACAGT
>NZ_JBGCDL010000394.1:0-19167 GCF_045105435.1 Kordia sp.
ATTTTTTACCGCGTAATAAGTGAAAGTTATGTTGAAATAACAAGAATATTACACGAAAGAATGGATTTGAAAAAGAGAATAGCGGAATAAAAACTATCCGCAACACTGATAACCATTCCGCAATCCTTTAATTTCAAAAAAAACAAGCCATTCTTAGCACTTTTAAGCATGTCCTTTTTTTGAGTTCCAAAATTAACTCCGCTTACAATCCAGCTATAGTTACCAAATAGTGACTTTGCTCCATTTTTTGCTGTTTTTTTAATGAATTTTAGGTGTTTCTTCAAAATAGTCAAGCGCATTTCTTTATTTGCTTGTTTAATCTTTATGCTATTATATAACAGCACAGCAACTTTTTATATTTTCGAAAAAAAATATAGAAGAAATATTATACTAAAAAAGCTATCTTAAAAAGTTAGAAAATTCGTTAAACTGAACCTTTCAACTCTCACTTAAGATAGCCTTTTTTTATAAGTTAAATCTCTAACCGCAAACATGACAAGTTCGCAAATTTGTGCAATCTTCACTACATCTATCAGTAGCTCTGCAACCATTCAATTCTGTAAAATGATGACAAACGTCTCCTGGTTTAAACGTGTAATGAACGCCACAAGTCACAACATCAATAGTTTCAGGTCCTTTTCCAGTGATTTCGGTAACTTTAAAATTCGAAATCGTTTTCTTGTTTAAATAAAAATAATTTACATTTTTTTTCTTCATAATGGTAGGTTTAAGATTAGTTAATAATACTAAAAGTAAATAAAAAAGACTTAATAAATATGTTTTTACGTGTTAAAATTGTAATTAAACGCTATTGACTTTACGTCTTGTAATGTGATAATGTCTCTACAATTGTCAAAAACATACTAATTACTACGATCTATACATTTTTACATGCACACCTTCACAAAACGAAGTATTTTTCATCCTTGTAAAACAATACCAGTTATGATTTGAGATTATCGTGAAAGAAAAAAAGGGCGTTTTATTGTGATAATCTCGATTTGTAAATGGTATCACAAACTGGGGCAAACTACATGAGAACAAAACTACTTTTCTTAGCAATAATTCTATTCGCTAACTTTTACTGCTATGCGCAAATACCAGCAAACAACGATTGTGCAAATGCAGAAATCATTACAGTAACCACAACAGGAACAACAACAGTCAATTTTGACAATGGAATGGCAACACAAAGCTTACTAAGTAGTTGTGATACTGCTGCAACAACCTATCCAGATGTTTGGTATGAATTTACCATGCCAGTAACAGGAAACATACGAATTACAAATGTCAATTTTGCGGATGGATTTTCACTCTACAGCACCTGTGGCGGTCCAGAAATTGAATGTTTTTACAGTGGCGGATTTTTCTATAATCTAACACCAGGAATCTATAAATTAAGAGCGGTAAGTACTGCCAGTCAAGCTGGAACGGACAGTTTTCGAATTCAAGCCTTTGAAGCGGCAGCCAATGACGAATGTGCAACTGCCGAAGTGATTACAGACGATATTACAACCGCACGCACCATTAATTTCAACAATGCACGTGCTACAGAAAGTTTAGTAAGTAGTTGTGACACAGGAAGTGACGATTATCTTGATTTGTGGTACGAATTCACAATGCCAGTAACAGGAAACCTGCGAATTTCAGGCGTAAACTTTGCAGATGGTTTTACATTATATGATAATTGCGGAACGGTTCCGACAGAACTCGATTGTTTCTATGACGATCATTTTGTGTACAATTTAGCAGCCGGAACGTATACGTTACGTGTAGTAAGCACAGCAGGAAACGCCAATGCTGATAGTTTTGTAATTCAAGCAATAGAAACTGCTGTAAATGATGAATGCGCCAATGCAATTGTTATTATGGACAATATTACAACGGCAACAACGATTAACTTCAATAACGCGGCGGCAACAGAAAGCTTACAAAGTAGTTGTGATACAAATGCAACCGCCGATTATTTAGATTTATGGTATGAATTCACGATGCCAGTCAATGGAAACCTGCGAATTTCAGGCGTAAACTTTGCCGATGGATTTACTTTATATGATAATTGTGGAACTGTTCCTATAGAACTCGATTGTTTTTATGATGACAACTTTACGTTTGGTTTAGCAATAGGAACCTATACATTACGTGTAACAAGTATAGATGTAAATGCAGGAAGTGACAGTTTCATCATTCAGGCATTTGAAGCGGTAGCCAATGATGAATGTGCTACTGCAGAAATTATCATGGATGATATTACAACAGCAACAACCATCAACTTTAATAACGCAAATGCAACGCAAAGTCTTCAAAGTAGTTGTGATACCAGTACATCGGTAGACTATTTAGATGTTTGGTATGAATTTACAATGCCTGTTACAGGAAATTTAAGTTTCTCAGATTTAAACTTCACCGATGGTTTTACACTTTACGACAATTGTGGAACGATTCCAACAGAAATAGATTGTTTTTATAACAATCATTTTGTGTACAACTTAGCTGCCGGAACCTATACATTACGTGTGGTAAGTGAAGCTGGTTTTGCAGGAGCCGATAGTTTTACTATACAAGCTTTTGAAACCGCTGCTAATGACGAATGTGCAAATGCAGAAGTGATTACAGATAATATAACAACACCAACCACTATAAATTTCAATAATGCAGCTGCTACAGAAAGTTTGCAAAGTAGTTGTGAAACGAGTTCAATAGAAGTATATCTCGATTTATGGTACGAATTCACCATGCCTGTTAATGGAAATGTGACCATTACTGGCGTAAATTTTGCCGATGGATTTACACTTTATGACAATTGCGGAACAATACCAACAGAAATTGATTGCTTTTACAATGAAAATATAATTTATGGACTTACACCTGGAACCTACACATTACGTGTTGTAAGCACATCTGGTTTTGCGGGAGCCGATAGTTTTGTAATAACGGCTTATGAAACTATTTCTAATATAGATTGCGCTTCCGCTGAACCAATTCAGGTAGCTGCAATTGGAGAATGTGCAACTCAGAATGTTACGACAGAATTACGCGGAACAACTTTGGCTTCTTCAATTGGTAGTTGTCAAAGTGCAGGCTCAGATTGGTTGGACGCTTGGTATACGTTTGAAGCAACATTGACAGGAAATATTACACTCAATAGCAATTCCGTCTTTAACAACTTTACTGTATATGACGCTTGTGGCGGAACAGAAGTAGCTTGTTTTTCAAATAATGGTGCTATACCTGTAGTATTTGGAAATATATATTATCTCCAAGTTTCTAGAGCGGAAACAAGTGCTAATTCCATGACTTTTTGTTTAGAAGGCGCGCCAGTTGTAGCTACAGGAACAGCAGGAACTTGCGAAAATATGCCAAACATAGAAATTTCTACCATACAAGGAAATACCAACGATTGGGTTCCTGTAGTAGATGCTTCAGGAGCTATTGTGGCTGCCATTAACGCAAACGGAAACGATTTAGGAACCATAACAACTACATTATTCATTGATAATGCTGATACAAGAGACTTTTCAGGGCAACCGTATTCGCGGAGAGAAGTCTCTATCAGTACTACAAATGCGCCAACAAGTGTTGTAAATGTTCGCTTGTACATGTTAGGTGATGAGGTAGATGATTTAATTCTTGCAGACAACAATTTGGCAAACATCAATGGTTTAGAATTGATGAAAGTCAATGGAAATACCTGTACATCAGGATATATTTCTGGTGGCGATTTTATAAATACAAGTGGCGTTTCGTACTTAGATGATTATTATGTGCAATTTGCCACAAATTCGTTCTCGGTGTTCTATCCAACATCAACAAATTTAAGTAGTACACTTAGTATTCCATCCAATGAAAATAATGAATTAGGCGTTTCTGTCGTGCCAACGGTTACAGACGGAATTGTTTATGTAAAAGTAGATAAGATACTTTCTGACGTAAGTGTAAATGTATTTGATATTACAGGAAGAAATATCTATCAAGGGAATTTTGAAGATATTGGACAAACGCAACAGTCTATAAATTTAAGTGGTTATCAAGCTGGAATGTATTTTCTGAAAATAACACATCAAAATAAACAAGTAACTAAAAGAATCATATTAAAATAGTTAGTAATATGATACTTTACAAAGAAGTGTCACAAAGCGTTTTTTAGTCTTTACGCTGCGTGACACTTTTTTATAACTAAAAATGAATTGTTTACTTTAAGCGTTTAAAAACATAACCTGCTTTTTCTGCGCCCCAAACATGTTCGTTTTTGGAATCAAAACCGCGATCCCAACTTACAATTTCATTGGCTTTTATGGTTACTTCTGAAGTTGCATAACTTGCACCGCGTATGGTACTTTTACATTCTTTTTCGTTGGTGCTTCCTGTGTAATAATTACCTTTTTTCTCTAAAATAACAGCACAACCTTCACGTTCTTTTTAATATAGAAGTATCAAACTGATCAAAATAACCTGGTCTTTCCCATTTACCAATAGCTTCTTTAGGATTTTCTAAAGTATACACTTTGCTTGAAAATTTACCATTTTCTAACTTTTCTAATTGATATATACGCTGACGATACGGTTTATTTTGATTGCTATTGAGCGCTTGTTCTACATACAACCAATGTCCGTCTTTTGAGGTCCAAATTGGATACATGTGTAAGGAAATATTATAATAACTATCGTCGGAAGTAGCTTGTTCACTACTATCAAACGAGCCTGTCATTAATGTTTGCAAAGCGTTCAACTCATCCTGTGGAGATACTGATTTGTAACTATCACAGCTTACAACTGTAAAAAAGCATGCTGCAAGAATTATGTAAATAAGTGGTTTTTTTATTTTTTTATTGAATTAGAGGTTTAGTAAGATCGATACGAAGTAAATGTAGAAAATATAGCTTAGTTTTCAAATGTATACTGTAGATAGTTTGAAAAGTATAAAATGTTAAAAATCAGTTGACTTTCGCTAAATTCTGTAACTTTAGACAAAGTAGCGTATATGCGTATTGTAATTTTATTTCTGCTAAATTTATATGTCCTTGTCGGATGGTCGCAAACAAATCGTTTTGAAAAAGGCAAAATTATAAATTCGATTGCTGTGCAAAACAGTTCGGAAACTTATGCATTATATGTACCCAATTCCTTTGATGAAACCCAACTTTCTGCCGTCGTTTTTATATTTGATCCGAGTGGAAATGGCGCCAACGGAATGCAGTCTTTTATCGCTTCTGCTGAAAAGTTCAATTATATCCTAGTTGCTTCAAACAATACCAAAAACGGCGTTGCCTACGAAACCAATTTTGAAATTACCAACAGATTGTTTGCCACTGTTTTTTCAACATTCAAAATAGACGAGAAACAAATTTATGCCGCAGGTTTTTCTGGCGGATCGCGTTTAGCAACAGCAATTGCCGCATTAACTGAAAAAATACAAGGTGTGATTGCCTGTGGCGCAGGTTTGGCAATTAATAAATCATTCACGCCAAGTAAAGAACTATTTTCTTTCGTTGGTTTGGTGGGCGATGAAGACATGAATTATCAAGAAATGTTTAACACAAAAGCATTGTTGGATAAGTTTGAAGTTGCCAATGAATTATTCGTTTACAACGACACGCACAAATGGCCGCCAAGCAAACAAATGGAACGCGCTTTTGGTTGGTTGGAGTTGCAAGCATATCAAAAGAAAATTAGAAATGTAGATTTACAATTTGTACAATCGTATTTTGAATCACAATACACAATTGCCGATTCTTTAGCGATTCACAACAAATTTAGAGCGGTACGAGAATATGAAAGTATTATAAAAAATTTCACATCGTATTTCGATCTCAAAGCAACACAACAAAAAGCAACAGCGATCAAAATTTCTCCCAAATACAAAGATCAAGTTGCGGAAAGAGCGGTAAACACAAAAGAAGAGAATACACTGTATGAGAAGTTTTCAAAAGTATATTCAAACGATATTTTAGCAGCCAAATCGGATGATGATTTTAAATGGTGGCGCAAAGAATTGAAACGACTCAATGTAGCTATTGAAAATCATGCAACCACCGAAAGAGGAAAAATGCTCAAGCGATTAAAATATTCTGTTTTTGCAGGCGCATACGAATCTTCCATAGGATATGTGTATGCAAAAAAGTACAAACATGCGTTGTACTGTGATCAATTGTTGGTTCATTTCAATCCGACACAAGCGTATTGGTATTACAGAGTTGCGCAGAGTTATGCACGAAATGACGATTTTAAACACACAATCAGAAATTTAAAAAAAGCAAAAGAACTTGGATTGCAACGTTTTCAGGCCATTCAACAATTACCGTTATTTTCTAAATTCAAGCAAAAGAAAAAATTTCAAAAGCTTTTTGAGGAAACATCTGAATAAAATCACAAATACTTTTTCTCAATATAGCGCGAAGGCGTATCGTTCATCAATAACTTAAAGGTTTTGTTAAATGTCGATTTCGAATTAAATCCGGCATCCATTGCAATGGAAAGTAGCGTTTGTTTTTTGTGTTTTCCAGCTTCTATTTTTTGTAAAAATGCTTTGACACGAAATTCATTAATGTATTCATAAAATGTTTTTTCATACACGGAATTCAACAACCATGATAAATTATTGGAAGAAGTTCCTAACTGTTTGGAAAGTATTTTTAGGCTTAAATCGGAACGCGTAAAAATTTCTTCTTCTTCAATAAGTATTTGAAGTTTCTGTTGAATTTGTATAATTTCTTCAGTAGTCAATCGGTTTCGAGTAGCTTCTCTTTTCTTAACGGGCAAACGTATAATTTCGGGTTGTGTAAAGCTGAAATAACCAACGATAAAAAGGAAAACAGCCATACTAATCCACACGAGTTGATAAACGATATACGAATCTAAAGCATGCAGTATATATGTCTTGAAAATTCCAAATGACCAAAAAATGATAATCAACAATAATCCTATTAAAATATACTGTATAAAACGTGCAATTTCTTCTTTATATGGCGATGTTTCGTCATCAGAATTTTTAATCTGTTTTACAATTTTAAAAGAAGCTATTGCATACACGATTAATGAAATTACACCAGTAAGTTCCATAATTAAATAAACAATGCCCATCCCTAAGGTATAACTCATTTTATAATATGTTTCAGTGCTAATAGTTAGTGTCCAGCAAAAAAACAAAAACATTAAGAGAGAAGGTATATAATGTTTAAATGCTAATATGTTTTTAGAATAATCTTTAAAAACCAAAGCTTTGAAATACATGTATAATAATGGACCAAATAAATAAATAGAACAATCAGATAATAATGAAGGACGCCAAATCCAGGAAGCGTCAATTTGAAAAAGGGCCATCTTTCCAGCAAAAATAAATGTAGCTAACCCAATAATAATGATCAAAATCTTATTGGCTGGTCTATTTTTTTGAGAAATAAAATGTAAGGAAGTCATTAAAAAAATCCTTGAACAACTCCAACAAATAATACAAGATCTAAAAAAGTAAATGTCATAGTTTTTTTAGTTTAAATATAGAAAGAAATCATACTGAAAAGTCTTAAAAAAGTCATAACAGATGAAACCTTTCTTTTAAAATAAGATAAATCACCTCAAGACCTTTTTATTCAAGTAAAGGCAAACTTATAAAGGTAGGTGCAATTTATAAATTCAAACAATAACCTTAGTGTTTTCGGGTACAAACAGACATACTTAGGATGCAAAAACAACATTTTAAAAGCACCATTCTTTATATTGGCTTCAAGTTTAACATTAAAATTTATTAGTATGAAAAAGAAGAATTTAAAAAACTTGAGTCTGAGTAAAAAACTAGTATCAAACCTAAATGGACAATCAGCAAAAGGAGGCGCAAGTGGACATCCAATGTGTGTTACTGGCGATTGCCCTACGAATACTTTAATAGCAGCATGTTCCAATCACATGTGCGACTCTCGTTTGGGCGGTTGTCCTACTTATTATTGTGCCATCATGGCAGGAGTAGAATCATAAACTAGTTACCAACCAAAAAAAAAGGAATGTCGAAAGGTATTCCTTTTTTATTTTTTTGTATTTTATATATAGACAAACCAAAAACATAAAGTCATGAAAAAAAGTACAATCAAAAATTTAGCAATTAACAAGAAGACAATTTCTAAATTCAATGCAATCGAAAAATTAAAAGGAGGGAGAAACACTTCATATACAAGTTGTTTGTGTATAGATACTGTTTGCGAATGTGAAATGGATACACCATTTCGTTAGAAACTAACGAGTAAGTGTGAATTTTAAAGAGCTTGTCTAAAAAATTAAGATGAGTTCAATAAGTAAAACCAAAAGGTAAAATCATGAAAAAACAAACAATTAAAAATTTAGCGTTCAAGAAAAACACCATTTCTTCATTGCGTACTGTTACACAACTAAAAGGAGGGAAAAACCCATCTCAAACGAGTTGTTGGTGTAACCTAACTGAATGCAAGTGCGAAGCTGAAGATAGATCTCACTAAGAATTATATAGTAGAAAATTATTTAAAAGAGGCTGTCTTAAAAGCTTCAAAAGCCGTCATTCTGGACTTGATCCAGAATCTTATAAAGTTGATTTTCAACTGTTATGGGAAATCGAATCAAGTTCGATTTGACGAAATTATGACTTTTCAGACAGCCTCTTTTTATGTTTAACTACCTTTAAAACCTGCTTATTTAAACGCTTTTCGAGTTCGTTTTCTAAGTTTCACAAGTTTATCTTTATAATACACTTTCAACTCGTCCACAAAAGTATATGGATTTTCATATTCAGTCAATACTTTATATAAAGAAGAATTTTTTAATTCGTCTAGTTGTACTTTAAGCGTCTTAATATTAGAAGTAATATACGATGTTTCACTTGCGTGAATTGACACAGCTGCATTTGCTGTAAGTGTCGTTAAAGTTGCGTCACTAAAAATATGTGCGTGATATGCTTGCAAAGCTTTCAAATCCCCTTCTTTATACACTTCAATCAACTTGGAAGTAACTTCGGTTGCTAATTCGGTCTGTTCAGGTTGCATCGAAAACGTATCAGGATGTACATACAACATTGCTTCTCTGTACAAACGTTTTTTCTCTTTAGCATCACTTACATTTTCAACTTTACTTATTTTTGAAACTACTTGTAAACCTTTTGGCGCCACATAATTTTTTCCACGTTGTTTCTGTTGCAAACGTTGTTGTTTCTTGGCAGTTTTTAACTCTTTGTAGATAATTGTCAACTCTTGTGCTTCTACAATTTCATCAACTAAATGCAAATGAATTAAATTTTTAAACGTTTGCACTTTCGCTTCAATATCGTCGTATTCTTTTTGCAACTGTTCCAACTGCAATTTCAAATCAATTGCTTCAAGATTCGTTTGTATGGAAAGGTTTTCTTCAGACATGTTGCGAAAATACAATACAAAAACAAAAAAGCCTCAGTGAGTTTTCAATTCATTATAAAATTGCATAATATTTTACTTACCTTTAAAATATCAATCAAATAAAAAATAATGTACGCGCATATAGAATCTACCGTAACGGCATTGGTTTGTTTGCTCACTGCGTTTGTCATTCAACGTATTTACGACAAAGAACGAAAACAGCAAAAAGTCAATACAATTAGTGGAATCAAATGGTTTGGATTCGCCATTTTTTCCTGGGGAATTGGCGCAATAGTAACCTTACTAGCTACAAAATATTTTCAAGTATCCGCAGCAGCCAAATGGTTGGTATATTGGGGCGTTTTTATCTCGCTCATCAATTCGTTGTTCATTCTATTATCATTACCATCTATAGAACACCAAAGCAAACGAAACATCATTGTACAAATAGTAGAACGTTTTTCTATAAAAGAATTTGTCATGCTATTTAGCGGAATTTTTAGCATGATTGCGTTTGTATTCATCGCAACTTCATACACAAATCCAGACATTAGCAGTAGTTTTATTTGGCTGATAGACATTCCAATTTCATTAGTAGTTGCCTTGGCTTTATTATACGAATTGAACAGTGCGTTCATCAATCGAAACATGAAATTCATGTACTTGCCATGCTTTTCGTTGTTCGTTTTAATCATCATTGCGGTTTCTCACAGAATCATTCCGTATGAATTGGTACAAGAACATATTAGTTTATATAATTGGAGTCTAATCGGAATTATAACGGCAATTTCGTTTAAATTCATCTTCATTCTATTGTTCTCAATTTTATTATATAGCTGGAAATTTCTTTCGGAAAAAGAACAACAACAATCGGAATTCGTTACGCTTGAAGCAGAACGGAACACATTGCATGCAGAAAATAAAAAACTACAAATAGCAAATGGTAGTCATATAGATACGATTCAATCCTTAACCAAAAAACTAAAAAGACAACAGCAGAAAGTGTCCGAAATGCAAGAAGCTTCTAAAATTGTATTGTCCGATCGGCAAAAAGAAGTCTTAGCCAACTTGGGCATTTGCGGCAACAAAAAATCATATACCGAAATTGCAGAAGCCATGCATATTAGTGTGGATGGTTTTCAAGCACACATCTATCAAATCAAAAAAATACTCAACATTAGCGGTTCAGGCGGAAAAGAACAACTCATTACGTATGCAACCGAAAATAACTTACTTCAATTTGCTACGATTGAATGTAAATAGTTTAAAATAATCTTTTAGAATTCATGCAAATAATCAATCATATAATTGAACAACTAACAGAAATTCAAGATGGAAAAATATGGATTGGAAGTTCATATCACAGCAAACTAAGTAAAGTTGATGAAAGTTTAGTTTTTACAAGACCAATAGAAGGATTGCATAGTATTGCTGAAATTATTTCTCATCTAACATTGTGGAGAAATGAAGCCATTCTTAAAATAAAAACAGGAAAAGGAAGTAAGACAGATGATTGTGAAGAAAATTGGTTGACAAATGAAAAACTAAAGCCAAAAGGATGGACAAAAATAAAATCGGAATATGACAATAGTCTCACGGAACTAATTTCTTTATTAAAAGAAAAAGAAGACACTTTTTTGGATGAAGAATATTATGATACAGATTTTAAAGGAAACTATCCGTACAATTTCGTAATCAAAGGAATGCTTCATCACGACATTTATCACTTGGGACAGCTTGGAATTATAATCAAGTATTTAAAAGAGTCAAAAGGGAATTAATACACTACTTAATCACATACTTAACTACTACCACTTATAAAAACAGCACTGCGTAACCTTTTGTAATACAGTACATAATTTCATCTTCGTACCAATCAAAAAACGAACAGATGAAATCAGTACAATTACTATTTCTTAGCCTATTGCTACCCATTTTTGCAGTCGCACAAGAAAGTTCAGAATCCTTAGATGCGCGCATCAATGAAAATTTCAAGAATGCCACAAGTTGGTTTACGGATGCCATTTTTGCAGAAATTCCCATTACGAGCGAAGTCGGAATTCCGTGGGTATTAATTGTACTGATTATTGGAGCAAGCTACTTTACCATCTATTTTAAACTTATTAATATTCGCGGATTTTTTACGGCGATAAAAGTGGTAAAAGGTGACTATGACGATTTGGAAAACAGCGCAAAAGTTGAGGTGTCTGAATCAGTTCATACAACAGAAAAAAACGACAATCCAAATACCATTCGTGTAGAAGGTAGCGAAGGAGAAGTGTCACACTTCCAGGCGTTAACAGCTGCGTTGTCGGCTACGGTCGGACTCGGAAATATTGCAGGAGTTGCCATTGCACTTTCCATTGGTGGACCTGGCGCAACGTTTTGGATGATTCTGGTCGGATTCTTAGGAATGGCTTCCAAATTTGTAGAATGTACACTTGGCGTAAAATACCGCGAAGTCGATGAAAACGGCGTCGTATATGGCGGGCCAATGTACTATTTACGCAAAGGATTACACGAAAAAGGACTCAAACGTTTAGGAAAAATATTAGCAGTCGTATTTGCGATTATGTGTATTGGCGGATCGTTTGGTGGCGGAAACATGTTTCAAGTCAATCAAGCATTTCAATTATTTCAATACGTAACTGGCGGCGAAGAAAGTATCTTTTATGGAAAAGGATGGCTTTTCGGATTAATCATGGCTGTTTTTGTTGGAATCGTTATTATTGGCGGAATCAAAAAAATAGCAAAAGTCACGGACAAAGTTGTCCCGTTAATGGTGGCAACGTATGTATTGGCAATTTTGATTATTCTCGGAATCAATTACGAAAGTATTCCAGCAGCGTTTGGTGAAATTTTTAATGGAGCATTTAGTTATGAAGGTGTTGCAGGCGGATTTATCGGTGTGATGATTCAAGGTTTCAAACGTGCCGCTTTTTCCAACGAAGCAGGAATTGGTTCGTCGTCCATTGCGCATGCAGCCGTAAAAACCAACTATGCTGCAAGTGAAGGTTTGGTAGCTTTGCTCGAACCTTTTATAGATACAGTTGTCGTTTGTACCATGACAGCGCTCGTGTTAATCATTACAGGGCAAATTACGGCAGGAACAGAAGTTTCCTTTGAACAAGGTGCCATACTCACTTCAAACGCGCTTGAAAGTGGCATTTCGTGGTTTCCGTATGTGTTAACAGTTGCGGTCATATTATTTGCGTTTTCTTCGATGATTTCTTGGTCGTACTATGGACATCAAGCATGGTCGTATTTATTTGGGCGAAGTAAAAAAGCTGAATACACATACAAAACTATCTTCTGTATTTTTGTCATCATTGGAGCAGCGGCAAGTTTACAAGCTGTGGTCGATTTTGCAGATGCAATGGTCTTCTCCATGTTAGTACCCAATATGATTGGATTGTACTTATTAGCACCAAAAGTAAAAGAAGAACTAAAACGTTACAAAAACGCCATTCAACAGAAAAAAACTAAAAATTAATGACTTTAAGTTGTAACAAATTGTGATATAAATCATCATATTATAAAAAAATAGACACAAAATGATAATTACAACAACAGAAAAAGTACCCAATCAAGAAATCACAGAAATTTTAGGAGTTGCTAGAGGTAGCACAGTAAGAGCACGAAATATTGGTAGAGATATTTTTGCAGGATTGAAAAATATTATTGGAGGAGAAATTGAGGAATACTCAAAACTTCAAGCAGAATCAAGAGAACAAGCATTGCAAAGAATGGAGCAAGACGCAGCAAGACTTGGCGCAGATGCTGTTGTAAATGTAAGGATGACAACTTCTATGGTTATGCAAGGTGCTTCCGAAATTTTGGCGTATGGAACTGCTGTGAAACTTGCTTAATATGAAAATGGATACCATAATTAGATTTATTTTTAGCCTTCCAGGATTATTTATGTTAATTATTCTTGGAGTCTTTATATATCTTATTCAACGGCGAATTCAGATCAAAGAAACGGAGGATTTCGAAAAAAGAGATAACTAAACGCAACAAAGTGTAAAAATCTTGAAAATAAATGCATCTTTTTGGTTCATGCTGCGTCTACTGTATGAACTTAAAACAAAAAAGATGAAAAATAATTCAAATTGTAACTGTGACTGTGTAAGTTGTAAAAAAGAACAATGCAATGAGTGTACTTGTGAAAATTGCACCTGTGGAAATTGCAATTGTTAAATAATTTATAAGATTGTCTTAGAAAAATCCTTTATCTTTCTGAGACAATCTTTGATTTTATATAAAAAGAAAAAAATGACTACTACAGAAGTTTGGGAACGTTATGCAGATGATGTAAAACGCTTGATTATGAGCAAGGTGAAAGATGCTCAAATCACTGATGATTTGGTACAAAAAGTCTTCATAAAAGTACATTCAAAATTAGCAACCGTTACGGACGAGCATAAAATAAAATCGTGGTTGTTAAGTGTAAGTAGAAATATAACATTGGATTATTTTAGAAAATCTAACAAAGAAGTTCTTTTAAAAAAAGAAGAGCATATCATTATTACTGAAGAATATGCACACTCTGAAAAAGATTGTCTACCAGGGATTATTAAAAATCTACCTAAAAAATACAGAGATCCATTATTTCTTTCAGACATTAAAGGGATCAAACAAGCAGTTATTGCAGCACAACTCAAATTACCTTTATCAACTGTGAAGTCACAAATACAACGTGGACGAAAACTCATTGTTCAAGGCTATATGGATTGCTGTAATTACAAATTAAACGCTAAAGGTTTTCTCGTCGGCGAAGTCAAAGAAAAAGCACAATGTAAAGTGTGTAATTGATTGGTAATGAGTGTATATATATTAGTATTGAGATATTAGTATTGAGATAGTTAAAAGTAGCGTGCAACAAGTTAGTTTAAGCATAAGAAATTGCTGTTTTCACTAAAATATTTTCAAATTTTGGGAAGCTCTATTGGAAAATTGTATTTTAGGCGGATAACAACACCAACCAAACATGAAGTATATCCACAATCTAGTATTCAAATCAATTGATGTTTCTGTCCTTGCCATCTTCCGAATTTTCTTTGGAATGTTTATGTGCTATCAAATGATTTACTACTATGAAATAGATTATACCTTTCAATTTATATATGGTCCCGAAGTATTATTTCCGTATCAAGGATTGGAGTTTTTACGGCCTTTTTCTTTAGGTTTGTTGAAAACAATTCATGCAGGACTCTTAATTTCTACGATACTTATTACGCTTGGATTTTTGTATAGATATGCCATGATATTTTTCTTTTTTGGCTTCTCTTATTTTTCATTTATAGACAAAACTTTATATAACAATCATATCTATCTCATTGCATTGATCGCTTTTGTGATGCTATTTATTAGCGCGGATAAAAAATACAGTCTTCGCGTAAAATTCTCAAAAAAACCATTGTCAAAACTGGTTCCTGCTTGGCAACAACATATTCTTATTTTCTTAATTGCTATCGTGTACTTTTTTGGAGGAATTTCAAAACTATCTCCCAATTGGATGGACAGTAATCTTGTAGGATACACCATTGATCAAGCGCAGAGCAGTATGTTGACAAACATTTTTCCAAAAGAAACGCTCATTATGTTAATTAAATACGGCGGACTCATATTTGACCTAAGTATTGCATTTATTTTACTAGTTAAAAAAACACGTTGGTTGGGTGTACTACTTGTTGTGATATTTAGTTACACAAATAATTCTATTTTATTTGATGATATTGGAATTTTTCCTTTTTTCATGATTTGTGCGACCATTTTGTTTTTTAATGGTAAAAAAGTTGGAAACTATGTTGATTCTATCATTGGAAGTAAAGCAACAGAAAACACAAAAGAAGTATCTGAAACAGCCGTAAAAAGACCAAAATACAAAACACTGACGTTAATCTGTTTGTTCATTTTTGTTACATTTCATATTGTATTTCCTTTAAGACATCATTTCTTAACCACAAATCCTGAATGGACAAGTATTGCACAACGATTTTCTTGGCGAATGAAAATGCAATCTAGAAACGTAACACAATTTAGCATGTCTTTGGTAGATCGTGCAACTTCTCAAAGATACGATTTGGACGGAACTACATTTGTGACTCGAAATCAATTTATGCACATGCCAGAAGATCCATACACCTTTGTTCAATTAGCTAAATACATCAGTAAAAAACTTTATATAGAACGCGGTTTGGTAAATCCGATCATAAAAGCAAATTTGATGGTTGAATTTAATGGAATGCCCGCACAATTAATGCTTGATCCAAGAATTGATTTGACAAAAGTAAACGAAAGTCAATTTGCTAAAACGCCTTGGATTCCAGAATTTAAAGGGTATGAATAAAAAATAGAATTCCTAAAATCTATTTGACGTCAGTTCGATATAAGTGATTCAAATTACATTTTTTATTAAGTTTAGAAGCTTATTGCTACAAACCTCATTTTTAGTGTTTTACTTTCATTTTAGCTCATGTTATTTCTATTTTATTAAATAGGAATTCGTGAATCTTCGATGTCTTTGCTTTCCCAAAGAAAAGAAACAAAAGAAAGGGAACTTTTAGTTCATGTCATTTATATTTTAAATTAAAGTATTCTTGAATCTTCGATTTCCAGAGGTATTTTTAGTTTTTCTTTTTGGGAAAAACTAAAACCGCATGAATTTTTCTAAATTTTTTCCAAGGCTTCAAAAATTTTTAACGAAAAATCCCTGCTATACTGCGGAAAAGAATAGTTTCAAACTAAAATTTTTACGTCGAACTCACGTTATTTAATAATCGTATGCGGATAACCATCTAATGTCCAATCAATCACCAAACCGCCAGCAAGACTTTTAGCAATTTCTTTTCCATACAAATGTTCACACAAATACAAGGCAGCTTCAAACGATTTTGCACCACCAGCTGAAGTAATGTACTTTCCATCATGTACAAACAAGGTGTTGTCTCTAATGTCTAACTTCGGAAACATTTCACGCATCTTATCAATATCACTCGGAAAAGTTGTGGAAGCCACAGTATCCAACAATCCAGCTTTAGCTAAAACAAAAGCACCATCACAATGTGAAGTCACAAATTCGGCGTCTTTAGCTGCTTTTTTTACAAAGGCAATCATCTTGGTATCTTCCAAATCGGTATCCAAATGATGTTCGGCACTTGGCACGACTAGAATATCAATCTTAGGCAACTCATCTTTCAAATAATTAAAATCTGGTAAAATACGCATGCCTTCAAATGTTGTTACTGCATCATCTGTATTGGCAACTGTAAACACATTCATCGCTTTAATATTCTCACGGAAAATAGTATGTTGAAAAATATCAAAAGGAGCAGTCAATTCAGTATTAAAAACACCATCCATAATTAAAAATCCAACATTATAACGATTCGGTTCAAGCTTAGGAAATTGTTTCTTTGGCGAACTTTTTTCCTGCATTGTTGTCGTAGTAGTCTTCGTTTCTTGCGTTACGTTCGTTTCACAACTAACAATACAAAGTGCAAACGTTAAAATATATAGGATTTTTCTCATTGTGATTTAATAGCGATTAATATTTTGTAAATTTAAGCATTAAAATTTACGAACTACAACCAATGAAATGAACCTTAATGAAATTTTGATGAAAACTCAAATTTTGTGGGCGAATTCCATCTGACAAAACCTGAAAATAGAAAGATTACAGATGAAAACCTTTTTTAAACTCACCTTAGTACTAGCATTTTTATGTACAGCTTGTACAAAAACAGAAAAAACTAGCAAAGACGCTGCAAAAGTAAGCGATACGTATGTAAAAGATAACTACACTAAAAAGGAAGTTACGATTGAAATGCGTGATGGAATTAAACTGCATACCACTATTTATTCGCCTAAAGATACAAGTCAAGAATATCCAATTTTAATGTTACGTACGCCATACAGTTGTAAACCGTATGGAGAAGATAAATTCCGAAAAAAGATTGCACCGAATGTGCATTTAATGAAAGAAGGAAACATTGTTGTGTATCAAGATGTGCGCGGACGTTGGATGAGCGAAGGTGTATATGACAACATGCGCGCGTACATTCCAAACAAGAAAGACAATACGCAAATTGACGAATCGTCAGATACATACGATACAATTGATTGGTTGGTGAAAAATGTTGAAAATAACAATGGTAGAGTAGGAACATGGGGAATTTCATATCCAGGTTATTATGCTACGTATTCTACAATTGATGCACATCCTGCATTAAAAGCGGCGTCTCCACAAGCGTGTATTGGCGATTTCTTTTTTGATGATTTTCACCACAATGGAGCGTTTTTACTAAGCTATTTTAGAGCGGTTTCTTTGTTTGGAACGATGAAAGATGTACCCAAAGATTCTGCTTGGTACAAATTACCCGATTTAGGTACAAAAGATCAATATCAGTTCTTTTTGGATGCTGGACCGTTGAGCAATTTGAATAGTTATTTTGAGTATGAAAAATTAGACAATGTGATTTTGTCTAAATCCGATCAAATAGATGATGTTTTCTGGAAAGAAATTATTGACCATCCAAACTATGACAGTGTATGGAAACCAAAAGGATTGATTCAGAATTTAAAAAATATAAAATCGTCAGTAGCTACGATGATTGTGGGCGGATTTTTTGATGCAGAAGATTTATACGGACCTTTTGAAACTTACAAAACGATTGAAAAACACAATCCGAATAACTATAATACCATGGTTTTTGGACCTTGGGATCACGGAAGATGGGCGAGTAGTAAAGCAAAAAATTTTGTTGGAAATTATTATTTTGGTGATTCAATTTCGTTAAACTTTCAGCGTGATGTAGAAACGAAATTTTTCAATCATTTCTTAAAAGGTGATGGAAGTAAAAATACTGGATTGCCAGAAGCGTATGTTTTTGATTCTGGAAAGAAAGCATGGAGCAGTTACGACAGTTGGCCGCCAGCAAACGCGACAAAACAACACATGTATTTGAATGCTGATCAAGAATTGGCTGAAACTAAAAACGGAAGTACAAAAGAAGTATTTGTGAGCGATTTAAAACGTCCTGTACCATATTCGGAAGATATAAAAACTGTATTTACACCACGAAAATACATGACTGACGATCAGCGATTTGCAGCACGTCGTCCAGATGTAATGATTTTTGAAACAGAAGTATTGACGGAAGATTTCACTTTGGCAGGAGATATTATGGCAAAACTAAAAGTAGCTACTACAGGAACAGATGCCGATTGGATTGTAAAAGTAGTAGATGTACATCCGCATGATGCTGAAGAACAAAAAGAAGGTATGCAAGACCATTTGGCAATGAGTAATTATCATTTAATGGTGCGAAGTGAAGTAATGCGCGGACGTTTCCGTAACAGTTTTGAAAACCCTGAACCATTTGTGCCAAATCAAAAAACGGCTGTAAATATCAAATTACAAGATGTATATCACACGTTTAAAAAAGGACACAAAGTGCAAATTCAAGTGCAAAGTACGTGGTTTCCACTCATCGATTTGAATCCGCAGACATTTGTACCAAATATTTACAAAGCCAAAGAAGAAGATTTTAAAAATCAGACACATACAATTTTTAATGATTCTAAGATTGAGTTTACGGTGTTGAAGTAGATAGACTTGCTTCACTCTTAGATTGTTAGACCGCTTACGCTATTAGAATCAAGATCGCTTTGCTACTTGGTTTTAGACATATTTGATACGTCTTTGCGAGAAGCATAGCGACGCGGCAATCTGTTTTTTTAGTAATCATAAAGGTGACTTCGAGTGATTTTTAGGAGTAAAACGGATAAAAATTGTATCGAGAAGTACTTTGAAACG
>NZ_JBGCDL010000395.1:0-4764 GCF_045105435.1 Kordia sp.
ATATTTGAGCAAAACAAAACCAATGTCATTGAAACACTCAACGAATACATTGCCAACTTACAGGAATTTAAAAGCCTGATGTTGCAAGACAATTTTGAAGGAATATATAAAGAAATGGAAAACACAAATCACATAAAAAAAATACTAAAAGGAATCGAATAACAATTTGGGCGTTTCCCTAACGGGTCGGGCTTTCGGCAGTCGCTTTTTACAAGCTGTCATTCCTGCATAGGCAGGAATCCACCTTGCAAAAGAGCTCCAACAAAGCCTCAATCCCTAACGCGAACGTTCCCATGAAAATGGCAATCTAAAAGAAACGATAAGGAATCAAAAGTAACGAGAACAATCCCACGAAAGTGGAAACAAAGAATAAATCAACAAAAAAAATAAACCGACAAAAAACAATAAAAAAAGATACTCATGGAAAATAAAAAAGAATTAAGAAGCTGGTTAAACAACTTTGGACTAGAACACCCAATCGTAATCGCAGGACCTTGTAGTGCCGAAACAGAAGAACAAGTGCTTAAAATTGCACACGAACTAAAAGACACAGACGCTACGGTATTGCGTGCAGGAATTTGGAAGCCGCGTACACGCCCAGGAAACTTTGAAGGTGTAGGAGCACTCGGTCTTAAATGGTTGCAAAAAGCCAAAGAAGAAACAGGAATGCTTACAGCAACAGAAGTTGCCAATGCAACACACGTACGTTTAGCATTAGAGCACGATATTGATGTATTATGGATAGGAGCACGTTCTACAGTAAGTCCATTCATTGTTCAGGAAATTGCAGATGCATTGAACGGAACAGACAAAATTGTATTGGTAAAAAACCCAGTAAATCCAGATTTAGCATTGTGGCTTGGAGCGGTAGAACGTTTGCACTCTGCTAATATTGAAAAATTGGGAGTTATTCATAGAGGATTTTCAACCTACGAAAAAACACGGTACAGAAACAATCCAGAATGGCAAATTCCGATTGAATTGCAAAACCGTTTCCCAGATTTGCCATTAATATTAGATCCATCGCATATTGCAGGACGTAGAGATATCATATTCGATCTTTGTCAAACAGCATTAGATTTAAACTACGACGGATTAATGGTAGAAACACATTTTGATCCAGACAATGCTTGGAGTGATGCCAAACAGCAAATAACACCAACACGTTTGGAAGAAGTCATGGAAGATTTAAAAATCAGAAAGGCAACAGATACCGAAGCGGAATACCGAAATGAATTAAATACATTGCGTACGCAAATTGATGTAGTAGATCATCAACTTATAGAAATGTTAGGAAAGCGTATGAAAGTAGCTGACAAAATTGGAGCCTTGAAAAAAGATAAAAACGTTGCCATCTTACAAACCCGACGTTGGAACGAAATTCTAGGAAAAATGATTTTAGAAGGTGAGCAAAATCAACTAAGTGAAGAATTTGTATTACGCATTTTCAAAGCAATTCACCAGGAATCAATCAATCACCAAGAAAAAATAATGAACAACTAATTATTTTTTGGGTAACAAAATAAAAATTTTACAACTACATAATATAACATTAAAAAACATTATATTATGGAAAAAACAAAGTAAACTCAAAAATCAGCATCATAAAAAGCGTAATTGCTAGCTTAAACGAAGTAGATATTCGAAAAATTGTTGGTGGCGCAAATGATACTCATAAAGTATGTTATAATAACACAAAGCGGTGTAAATTGAGCAATGATATTTCTTGTTATAGTCCTTGTGGTCCGAATTCATTTGGAACTCTTGCTTGTGCTAATTAAGTAATAAATTAAAAGCGAGCCTAATAAGCTCGCTTTTTCAATAATTACTACCAAAAATTAAGCGCAAGTACAATCTGTATTTTGAATTATTGACCTTGGTAAACATCCTTACAACAAAATAAGTAGCTTGTGCTTCTTCACTTCCGTTTCCTTCTTCATTTATTCCTCCTTTAATAAAAAAGCTAGAAATAGACTTTTTGTTAAGTTGTAAACTTTTTAAACTTTGTTTTTTCATAATAATCTGTTTTAAATAATTAATAGTTCAAAACAACGACGAATAATTCAGCAAAAAAAGAAAGGCAATTGATGGTTTATGAATGCGCGGTAAGAAAGAGAAAAAAGTACGAGGAAAAGCATGAAAAAAGCTTATCTTAAAAGTGAGGTTTTCGTCAAACCGAACTTGATTCGACTTCTCATAATCATTAAAAAAAATAATGTAATGATATTCTTAATCAAGTTCAGGATATTGGCTTTAAAAACTTTCACGACAGCCTCTTTTTCATTTATAAAGATTGCTAATAGTTTGTGAGGTGTCAGTAAGTTGTTGACAAAGAGAAAGATATATTTTGTTGGTTTCTAAAGTGACAATAAAAAAACATGCTAAACTTTAAGTCTATTTAAAATTTTATATGTTTGCACAAATTTTAACAATATATAGTAGCATAATTACCTAAAATTCTTCCCTAAAAAACAATCACTTAAAACTGTAAATAAACACATGAAAAACATTACAACTATGTTGCTGCTACTTTTTGTAGTATGCGCAATGAATGCACAAGGGAAACTTGGTCCGATCACAATTTCTTACGGTCAAGAAATTAAAGAAAACAAAGAAAAAATTGTCCGAATAGCAGGAGAGCTCAATGGGAAAATATACACGTTAGCACAAAAAGGAAAGAAAAAATACTTTTTAAAAATGTTTAGTGCTGACAAAATGGAAGTGCTAGGAAAACAACAAATTGAATTCTCAGAATACAAAGGAAAAGACCTGACGTTTGAAGAAATTATAGTAATTGGGAATAAAATTTATGCTTTTGGAAGTCTATATGATCGGAAAGCAAAAGAAAACCACTTAGTAGGATTTTCAATTTCTGAAGATGGAAAACTATCCAAAAAAGGGAAAATACTTTTCAATACAAAAGTTACCAAAAAAAGAGAAAGAGGCGCTTTTTACTTTAAAGAATCTCCTCAAGGTGGTAGCTTATTGATTATGCATGCAGCGTACTTTGATAAAAAAGAAGAAATACAATATGAAATAAAACTATTCAACGAAAATCTAGAAGCGGAAATGACAGATTTGGAAACAGTTCCGTTTGAAGATCGCAGAGATTTAGAATTCAATATTGCCGACTTCGATGTAAATGTGTATGATGATATATTTATTGTAATCAACGAAAGCTATCGTGATAGAAAAGCGAAGAAAAACATCGAAAAATTTGAAATACATACTTTCAAAAAAGACAACGGCTACAAAAAAGAAATCATAAATATCGATTTTACCAACAGAGAAGTTATTAACTGCGAAATTTTAGCGACGAACAAAGACATTTTACACTTAGTAGGGTTTTATTCAGGTGTGCGTAAAAACGGAAAAGCGAATAAAAAACTGAGAGGGATTTACTCTGCTAATGTAGACATGAGAAGTAATGAGGTTATGAATCTAAAATTCAATAAATTCGATTACGAAACAAAAGTAAAACTTATTGGAGAACGTAGAGCTAAAAAAGATAAAGACATAAAACCGCTATATAAAACGCATAGTTTAATTGAAAAAGAAGATGGCGGATTGTTCTTATTATCAGAATATCAAGAAGTTTTTATAGGAAGAAGTCAAGGAATCGGTCCATTGGCAGTTCAACCAATTACGTATATTAACAATGAAATCATCGTAACTTCATTAAATCAAGATGGTTCTATAGCTTGGACAAACGTAATTCCGAAAGAACAAAAAGCAAGCTTTACTGTATTCTCGCTAGGAATCTTTGGTTTTTTTGGTGGAAACAACTTTACTGTTGGTGTAGGAATCTCTATTCCAATCGCTGTAGCAGGAAAAGGTCCGGAATATTTAAGCGCCATTCCAATTTATGAAAACGGACAGCTCACTGTAATTTTCAATGACAACAAAAAGAATGTTGGCGTAACGGATATTGAAAAAATCAAAAGACTAGGAAATTATAACAAAGCCATTCCTACAGCTTTTGTTTTTGACGATCAAGGAAATATTACACGTCTTGATCCTGAAGATCTTCAAAAAGAAAGACTCATTTTACGACCTGGCGTATATTTGCAAAAATCAGCAGGCGATTACATTATTTACGCATCTAAAAGATCAAAAAATAAGCTAGGAAGACTTCAAATTCAAAACTAAGTCAATCACTTTAAGATATTAAAATCTTGATTATTAATTAATCAAAAAGATAAAAGGTTTGTATACATGTGCAAACCTTTTGTTATGTAAAGAATAATCTTAATCTTTGCACCAATGATAGGAACTGTTTATAAATCTACGGGAAGTTGGTATTTGGTCAAAACCGAAAACGGTAAAGAATACGAATGTAGAATCAAAGGGAAATTTAGACTTAAAGGAATTAAAAGTACGAATCCCATTGCGGTTGGTGATAAAGTGAATTTTACACTTGAAACCAATAACGATGTTGAAACAGGAATTATCGATGAAATTTTTGATCGTAAAAACTACATCATCCGTAAATCGGTTAATCTTTCCAAACAAACACATATTATTGCATCTAACATTGATCAAGTATTCTTATTAATCACCATTGACAATCCACCAACGTTTCCAAGTTTCATAGATCGTTTTTTAGTCACCGCAGAAGCCTATTCCATTCCGTGTGTATTAGTCTTTAACAAAGTAGATGCCTACAAAGAAATAGAACGCCGCGCTGAGGTTATGTATCTCAAAGATATCTATGGAAATATCGGTTACGAATGCATTGAAATATCTGCCAAAGAGCAAAAAAAT
>NZ_JBGCDL010000396.1:0-4813 GCF_045105435.1 Kordia sp.
AAGGGCATAACTTGATATATGATTGATTCCGAAGTTAAAAACCGTTTCCAAATTGGTTTTCCATTGTTCCATGGTCATATTTGGAATTCCGTAAATGAGATCGATTGTAATGTTATCAAAATACTGTGTCGCAAATTCCAAGCTTTTTTTAGCTTCTACACTGTTGTGTGCACGATTCATCATTGATAAATGTTCATCATAAAACGATTGAATTCCGATACTTAATCGATTTATTTGCGACTTAGATAATTCTAAAATTTTAGCTTCCGTTAAATCATCCGGATTTGCTTCTAAGGTAATTTCTGGAGTTTCGGAAACGGTATAATTCGCATGAACCGTTTCCAATATTTGACTGATTTCTTCCAACGAAAGTACACTCGGCGTTCCGCCACCAAAATAAATAGTTTCAATGGTTGTGTGTGCCAATTCCGCTTGACGCAATTGCAATTCTTTCTGCAAAGCATTTATCATAACATCTTTTTTCGCCAAAGACGTGGAAAAATGAAAATCGCAATAGTGACATGCTTGTTTACAAAACGGGATATGTATATAAATTCCGGCGATAGTTTCTAAGTTGATTTCAGTTCATGAATAGTTCTGCAAAGTAAAACTACTTTTGCGGAATTACGTATAATTTTGGATTGATCGCTTTGAGCGAATCTATATTTTTCTGTGAAATGTATCTCGGATTTACAATTATGCGTTCTAAAGTTGGTTTCTCAGCAATGCTGTACGGAATGCTTTTTATGGGCGTGTCGTACACAATAATACTGTACACACTTTTCAGCGATTCTAGCGCTTTCGGAAAGGTTTTAAAACGGTTTCCATCCAAAGCAACACGACCTAAACTGTCTAAATTTTTGAACGATTTTGGCAAACCTTCCAATCGGTTTGAACTCAATGTCAACTGCTGTAATCCTTCCAAACTACCGAAAGATTGTGGCAATTTTTCAAGTTCATTAATGTACATACTTAAATTCCGAAGATTGATTAAATCTCCAAAGTTTTCTGGTAAAGTTTCTATATGACTGCGATTTGCTTCCAAAATGACAAGTTGCGAACAACGTGCAACCTCAGCAGGTAAGTGCGTTAATTTTATTTGCGAAATGTCCAACACTTGCAAACATTGTAAATTTTGAATACTTTTTGGAAGTGCGGTCAGTTTTCTGTTATTACTAACATCTAGCAGTTTTAAGTTGCGCAATGCTCCGATGGATTCTGGAAGTTTTTCAAAACTGTTTCTGCGCATACTTAAAATGAGTAATTGATCTAAAAGTTGAATATTTTTTGGCAATTGTGTAATTCCGCAATTGTTTAGTAACAGCACTCTCAAATTTGGAAGTTGACTTAAATCTTCAATCGTTTTTTCAATATCTGTAAATCGATTGGATGACAGGTTTACGATTTGCAAATTTTTAAACTTCAACAGTATTTTTGGAAGTTCTTTGTAGCCATTATAGGAAAGATTTAATGAAAACACTTTTTCTCGTTGTGGCAATAATGCTTCCAAATCTTCAATTCGTGGCTCTTTCGCAATATCGTTCATAATTTCCGCACGACGATAGTCATTATTTGGAAATAAATTAAATTCATGGCAATCATTTTTTATGGCTTTTTCCAATTCTTCCATCGTAAATCTTGGTAATTTGAAATTGGCAAGATCTTCAAACTTAATATTATTTTCTAGTAGGTTTTTCATCAAAATAGAATCTTGCTCAAACCCACGATTATCCAAAAAAGCAGTGTCCCATATCGCACCTTCTTTGTTGCTTCCTAAGTGTTTTGAAAAAATCATATAGTAATAATTGTTCCGAACGTCTTCGTAAGAACCTGGCATTCTGGTACGTTGCTCATAGACTTTTGCTGCAAGATCAAATTTTTGCGCCATAAAAGCACAGTTTGCTTTCCAAGATAGTAAAAACGGGAGTTTTCCATTTCTCTGAATAATGGTTTCAATATCTACCAATGCTTTTTCAAATTCGCCCATGTGCAAATAGGTTTGAAATCGAAACATCATTGCCGCTGAATCTTCAGGTTTTTTGTCAAGATATGTATTCAAATCTGCCAGAATACTTTCAAGATCTAACGGTGCAATATTTGTAGCAATTACGGCTCTTGTAAAATAGGTTGGAATTTCGTCTGGCTTTCGTTTCAAATATTCATCCAACAACTCTTTGGCAGCTTTCCAATTTTTAGCATCTGCGGCTTTTTGGTAACGTTCCAGGACTTCTTCATCACTGAGTAAATTCCCGCAGGAAAATAGCAATAGTGATACAAAACCAACTAAAAGTGTTTTAAAAAAATGTGTCATTTTACTTTTTAACGCGTTTTTCATTTTGTTTTACAAAACTTGCCCAACCTGAATAATTTTTACCTACTTCTACTCTACCCGAATTGTAAAAATGACAAACTGCTGCTGCCAAACCATCGGTAGAATCTAGGTTTTTGGGAAGTGTTTTTAAATTCAATAAACTTTGTAACATTCTAGCTACTTGCTCTTTACTCGCATTTCCATTTCCTGTAATTGCCATTTTTATTTTTTTGGGAGCGTATTCTGTGATGGGAATTTCACGCGATAAACCTGCTGCCATTGCCACACCTTGCGCGCGTCCCAATTTTAACATCGATTGTACGTTTTTACCAAAAAATGGTGCTTCAATTGCAATTTCGTCCGGGTTGTACGTGTCAATTAATTCAACAGTACGTTCAAAGATGAGTTTTAATTTTAAGTAATGGTCTTTGTATTTTTGAAGCTGCAATTCGTTTAGTTGCAAAAAGTGCATTTTTTTGCCTACGACTTTTATCAATCCGAAACCCATAATGGTTGTTCCTGGATCAATTCCTAATATAATTTTTTCGGTTTGTATCGGCTTTTTCGGTTGCTTCATCTCTTTCAAAGGCTGTCATTGGCATGAAAATAAGTTCCATGCTGATTTGTATTCCGAAATGCGTTACTTTGTAGCATGCAGATTTCGGCATCTCACAAAACTAAACAATTCTTTACGTTCGCAATAAAAGTAGCGATACTAATTGGTGCTGCCTATTTTATTTATGACAAATTAGCGCACAATACACAATTGGATTTTGATGCGTTTTGGAATCAGCTTGAAACTTCTCAACTTTTAGAACCGTTGGTCATTTTTGGCCTTTTAATAGCTAGTTTTTTGAATTGGTTTTTGGAAATTATAAAATGGAAAACACTTGTAAGTGCTATAAAATCGATTTCACTTTGGGAAAGTACTGCGCATAGTTTGGGCGGACTTACAGCTTCGTTATTTACACCAAATCGTGTTGGTGAATATGGCGCAAAGGCTTTGTATTTCTTGAAATCTGAACGAAAACGTGTAGTCGGTTTGAATTTTCTCGGAAACATAGCACAATTGATTGCTACCATTGTTTTTGGATGGATCGGATTCACCATTTTTGTGATTGAATTTGGAATTGAATTGCCCTGGTATAGAATTGCACGTATTAGCGCTTTTGTATTGGTATTAGGAGGATTTTTTATTGCTGGAGTTAAACAAAAACGATTTCAGATGAAAGGTTTTTCATGGAAACGTGTTCGTGGTTTTATGCGGAATGTTTCTACTAAAATTCATTGGAAAAATCTGTTTCTTTCCGTGTTGCGTTATGCTATTTTTTCACATCAATTTTATGTATTATTGTTGTTTTTCGGATTGAATACTTCCTACACAATTGCCATGAGCGCCATAACATCTATGTATTTGATTACTTCTCTGATTCCGATGTTGTTCATTTTTGATGTTGTGGTAAAAGGAAGCGTTGCCGTTTGGTTGTTTGGTTACCTCAACCTTTCGGAATTGCCTATTTTATCGGTTGTTTCATTGATGTGGATTCTCAATTTTGTGTTGCCAAGCATAGTGGGAAGTTATTTTGTGTTAAATTTTACACCTATACGAACCAAAGAAAAACCTGTTGCATCATGATCCTAATTCTGCTTTGTTGTATTTGTGCAAGCTACGCTTTGTTGATTTTGAGTTTGGTGCATGGTTTTTGGAAATTGCCAACTATCAAACCGCAAAACATAGAAGCTTCTACAAAATTTTCAGTGATTATCCCTTTTCGGGATGAAGCAGTAAATCTTCCTAGTTTATTAACGTCAATTGCTGCATTACACTATCCGAAATCGAACGTTTCGTTTTGGTTTGTCAATGATGCTTCTGAAGATGATTCTATTCAAATTATAGAAAATTTCCGCCGAAAACATCCAACAGAAAATATACATATTTTACAGAATGAACGTGTTTCCAATTCGCCAAAAAAAGACGCCATTTCAACAGCTATTTCACAAATTGAAAGCAATTGGATTGTTACTACAGATGCCGATTGCATTCTTCCAAAAGATTGGCTCACACTTTTGAATCAAGAAATTATACAACAACAACCAAAAATGATTGCTGCGCCAGTTACGTATAGAAAGGAAACTTCATTTTTCAATACATTTCAACTGCTCGATTTTTTGAGTTTGCAAGGAACAACGATTGGAAGTTTTGGTTTGCGAATTCCTTTTATGTGCAACGGCGCCAATTTAGCCTATCAAAAAGAAGCGTTTTTAGGCGTGCAAGGTTTTTCAGGAAATGATCGTATTGCCAGTGGTGATGATGTTTTTTTATTAGAAAAATTCATTCAAAAATGGCCAAAAAAAGTAATCTATCTTAAATCAAAAAGTGCTTTGGTGACAACTTTTGCGGTCAATTCATTTCAAGAATTTGTATCGCAACGTGTTCGTTGGGCTTCTAAAAGTGCCAATTATAGTTTGCTTACAGGAAAACTGATCGGAATTGTTGTGTTG
>NZ_JBGCDL010000397.1:0-18406 GCF_045105435.1 Kordia sp.
TTGCAGCTAACTTGTTAAGAAAAAAGTGTGTAAAATTTAAAGTTAATAAAATAAAGAAACTCAGAATTGAATTCAATCCTGAGTTTTTAAAATTTACAAAGTTTATGGGATAGTGCCTTAAATAATTTGAAAATCAGTCGATTTTTATTAATCTATGTAATGTTTACCGTTGTTGTATTTAGTTTTTATCCTAAATATTTTTCAACTTGTTGTTTTGCTTTTCTACTCTCTAATTCTTTTGCGACTGCTCTTGGTACAGATTTTTTATTCACTGGGTTAAAGTATGTGTCTAAAGATTTAGATAAAATTACTGCTACAGGTATTCCTATGATAGAAACAAAAAGTAAAACAATTTGAAATATTGTAATAATTGCTAATACTAAACCAAAAGGGAAATAAATAATTCGTACAATCTTTCCGTATGATTTCCACAATTCATTTTGTTCCTTTTTAAGGTGTTTCTTATCAACCATTTCACTTGAAAAAGGAGTTAACAGAAATTTTGATAATTCAATTAAACCTAATCCAATTGGTGCTCCAATAACTGTTAAAACAAGTATAGAACCAAGTAAAAAAGTAAAAAGGGCATTCATAAATCCTAAAAATGGAATGTGCCAAATAATGTTTGCTAATTTTCTCATATTTTTTTTGTTTTCATCGTATAAGTGATAATTATTGGAAATACTATAATCTACAGAGTTCTTATTATTATACTTAATTTGGTAAATAACAAGTACTTTTATCGTATTACCACCCTATATTCTGCACAAAAGTAAGTAAAGTAAACATTAAAAAATTGAGGTTTTCCGTAATAACAAGTAAACACATACATAATAATATCATCATGTATTTTTATTATATTGAAAATATATAATCATCAAATGATGAAAACCTAAACGCATATAGATTGTCTATAAAATTATGATAAGCAATAAATCAAAAGTATTCGGAGTTGTTTTTTCGCAGATTTGAGAATACTAATTTGTATGACACTTTAATTTAAGGTCTACTCCACAACCTCAAACCCAAAAATAATCAAGCACTTTTTCTACCACATGCGCTAACACCATTTTCTTTTTCTTAGCTACTGTTTTACTACTAATAATCATTGTTTTTTTGTGAGTTGTTGCATTCTGTTGCTACTTGTTGCAAACTGTTGCAAGTTGTTGCAAGTTGTTGTTGAATTAATTCGTTGTTTCTAATTATTCATACAAATCAAACTCTTTATGTGTAAGCGTATTTAATATTTTAGGAACTTCTGATACGAAGTAATTTGGAATACTTCCTTTAGGATTCTGTAAGTATTCATTCAATTGTATATAAAAACGAACAACGACCGCTATTAAGTGATCGTTGTTCGTTCTTTGAGAATCATACGTAATGTTCTGAATTCAAAAACATGTATCAAAATTCAATAGTATACATATTCCCATAATCTTTCGGAAGCATTGCACCAATCTCACGCAGATAGTTTTTAAGCCCTCCTTTTGAAGTATGACGTGTAATTTGCATTAGTTTCATCAATGCCTGCTCTTCGGGATTTCCTTCAGATAACAAATGATTGTAAAGATTTGTTGCTGCGGTGTGTCGAATGGAATATAAGGTATGATCTTTATGAAAACCCAAAGCCTCTTTAACAGCTCTAAATCGTATCGCAAAATAAATTGTTTTGTTATGCTCATCTATATTCCATTGCGCAGGATGCCCATGTTTTGTAATTAAATAATCGTCTGGAGCATAGTTCTCAAGATTCATTTTTCGCAATACGCTTTCTAGCTCACCGATTATAGGAACTATGGCTAGAGGTGATGTTTTGGAGCGCACATACAAACGTTTAGCTTTTAAATCAATATCCTTTACTTGAAGTCTACATACCTCAATATTACGTAAAAAAGCATACGACATAAATTGTATAAATACTCGCAAATACGGATCATTCACATCAAGGTGTTCTCTTAAAGTAATAATTTGACCTTTAGAAAAAGGTTTGTTCTTTTTTGGTATACTTTTAAAGTTCTTTATTTTATCGACAAAATTATATTCGATAATCTCATCTTCTTCTAACTGAGCAAAGAAAATGGATAGCGTAGCTTTGTAGTTATTTCGTGTTTTAGGTGCTACAACTTCTAATGCAACTCCAAGTTCTTTCTCTCTTTTAGTTTGTGTTTTCTTGATCGTGTTTAAGAATAAGCTAACATCACGTTTTTTGAGTTCTTTTATATCGATTTCAAGCAACTCATAAGTTTCTAACCAAGAAATAAATTTATTATAATGCGACATAAATATACTAGCCGTTTTCTTTTCCCAACTAGGTTTCTTTTGAGACAAAACAAACTCTAAAGCTTCTTTAACCGTATATTGTTTTCGCTGACTGGCAACTTCCCTCCTTTTTACGATACTTGGAATTTGTTTTTTCTGCTCCTGTTCTGCGATACGCTTATCTGTTACTTTGGCATCTTCATAAGGACTGTATCCTTTTTTAAGCATTCCTTTTAAAACCACTTTAATCGTGGTTAGGTATTCTGTACGTTCGGTTTTGGTCTTTAACTTATTTGCCTCGCCATAAATTGGTGCTTGCCTTTTAAGCTTTCCTGTTTCTGGATCACGGTAAGAGAAGTATACATACCAACGCTTTGATAAATCTCCTTTTGCGCTATAAATTTTGGGTTCTGAAAATAATTTCAACTTTTTCAAATCGTATTCACTTTTGTATTCATTTTTTAAAATCGCGTTAAATATATACATGATATTTAGGTTTATAGAAAACTGAAAACCTAAATGAATTATTGTGTCATAGCCCGTAATAACTAAGAAGAAACACTCCACAAGCGTGAAGTGTTTCTTTAAAACTAACTAACCAACCAAAAATGTAACAAGGGCTATTTAGAAAGTAACCAGCTTTGCTAAATGTCATTGCCTTGCTACACTTCTATATAAACAAACGGCGTGCCAAACTCATTTTTCCCATAAAAACGTTACTATTATTCACTTTAACAAACACTTCTAAAACGATTTGCTAAAAATATATTCTGATAAGGCTTGCAAATTTAAAATTTAATTTCATATATTTATGATATCATTTTAATATCAATCTAAAACAACTACATATGAAAGAAGAGAAAATTATTGTCCCCGCAAATGGTTATTTAATGTTATTTATATTTTTACTCTTATTTGCCGGAAGTATTGTTTCCATGATTCTATTGGAAACGCCAGCTTTTATTCCAGGAATTGTCATCGCACTTATTCTTGCATTCGGATTCTTAATGGTAAACCCAAACAACTCACGTGTATTATTATTATTTGGTAAATATGTGGGAACGGTAAAACAAAACGGTTTTTATTGGGTTAATCCTTTTTACACAAAGAAGAAAATTTCGTTGCGTGCTAGTAACTTTGATAGTGAACGTTTAAAAGTAAATGACAAACTAGGAAACCCAATTATGATTAGTACTATTTTAGTTTGGAAAGTAAATAATACCTACAAAGCCGCTTTTGATGTAGATAATTACGAACATTTTGTGCGTGTACAAACCGATGCTGCTGTGCGTAAATTGGCAAGTATGTATCCGTATGATAATTTTGCCGACGAAGGACACGACGAAGATATTACGCTACGATCAAGTGTAAACGAAGTAAGTGAAGCATTAGAACAAGAATTGGAAGAACGTTTAGCAATAGCAGGAATTCACGTTTTAGAAGCTCGAATTGGATATTTAGCGTACGCACAAGAAATTGCAAGTGCTATGTTAAAAAGACAACAAGCAACTGCTATTGTAGCTGCACGACATAAAATTGTAGAAGGCGCCGTAAGCATGGTAGAAATGGCGATTGACGAATTGAACAAAAAAGAATTACTCATCCTGGACGAAGACAAAAAAGCAGCTATGGTGAGTAACTTACTAGTTATTTTATGTGGCGATAAAGAAGCATCTCCCGTAGTAAACACAGGAACATTACATCAATAAAAATGAACAAAAAACAAATTACAGCAATTGCGCTTGGTGTTGCATTAGGCACAAGTATTGGAACGACTACAGGCGCAGTTTTTGGCAATGTTGCCATGGGAACAGTTGTGGGTTCTTTTATTGGCACCACTATTGGTGTCATTTTAGGCTTGATCGTTTTTAAAGATGATGCAGAATAAAAAATAAATCCTTTAATTTGAATTGACAATGAAAGAATATAAAGTACTAAAACCCAATTTAGGCTGGAGAGCAAGAAGCGAAAAATTAGAAGAAATTCTAAACAATCATGCAAAACAAGGTTGGATTTTGCACACCGTAACCAAACATGAAGGTTTTATACAAGTGATTTTTGAACGTAATAAAAATAGATAAGACAATGTATGCAAACAGACCGCGCATAAAAGTACCTTTAGAACCAATAGATAAGATCTTAGAAACTACCACAACAGCGTTGTTAGTTGCGCTGTGGATATATGTAATTATTTCATACACTTCATTGCCTGAAATCATTCCAACTCACCTAAACCACCTTGGGGAAGTTGATGGTACAGGAAATAAAACAATGATTTGGTTTTTACTCGGAATTACAACTATTATTACAATAGGAATGCATGTACTTACGAAGTTTCCACACATTCACAATTACATGGTAAACATCACGGAAGAAAATGCGCCACACAACTATCAAATGAGCAATCGTTTGTTGCGTTTTGTCAATATATTAACCTTACTTTTGTTAGCGTATGTCTGCTATTCCATCATACAAAAAGCGTACGGAAACCACTTTTTTATGGAGTCAGCACTTATGTATATCATCATTGTATACGCAGTTGCAATGCCTATTGTTTTAATTACATTCATGTTAAAAAATCAAAAAGCTCCAAAGTCAAAAAGATAATTATGGCAAAAAAGAAAGCCTTTGCATTACGAATCAATGAAGAAATGCTGAAAGCCATTGAAAAATGGGCTTCAGATGAGTTTCGTAGTACCAATGGACAAATAGAATGGATGCTGATGCAGAGTTTAAAAAATGCAAACAGAGCGCCTAAAAAAAAGCCTGATGATGCATCACAGCAAACTCCTGAATAATTAGTTTGTTTACTGTGATTAATATGTTAATACCTTCTATAGTTTAAAATTAAAATATTCAAAACTTACCCGCCAATATTACGACAAGTATCTATAGCTGAGTTATTCTTTCCACATTCATTATCAATATTTGTTCTTGGAGGTACAATTGTACATGTAGTGTAAAAAACAGAAGTTACCGCTTGATTTGTACATGCTTGTGATTCTTCTGACGGAGCACTATTATTAGCAGGTTCACTTCCTCCTCTGAGAAAATGCATACCCAATTTTGCTACCTTGAATTTTTTCAATCGAAGTTGTTTTTTTTCTCTCTTCATTCTTTCTAAATTTTGTGAATTTTGTGAATTTTGTGATTTAAAACTACATATTGAAAATCTGATACAAAAACTGACAACCGTCTATATATAACGATTCCGTGAATTGTTAGTCCTTTTGTTGATTTTCTCTGACTTTTTTGATGAAATAACCAGGTTTTAATCCTGTACGCTGTTTAAAAAGCCTATAAAAAGTCTGTGGATTAGAAAATCCGCCTTCTAAAGCAATTGCATTAATAGTATATTTTTTATAAACAGGATCGTGTCGAATACGATCTATCAAATAATCAATTCGTAAATCATTAACATAAGTCGTAAAGTTTTTCTTTTTATGTGAATTAATAATTTTAGATAAGTATTTTGAATTCGTATTGACAATTTTTGCAACATCGCTCAATGAAATTTGATTTTCAAGATAGAGATGGTCTTTTTCAAACACATTCAACTGCGTCAAAACTTCTTGCACTACAGTATCATCAATATCCATAGGAACTTTAATGGTCTTAGTATTCTGCACTTTTATCTCTTCTTCAATGCTACTATTCGGTTTTTCAATAATAGCATCATATAATTTTTTATACTTTTTATATTTTCGTTTCGATTGATAATAGTACACTACACCTAGTAGTAAGACAAGTGTTATACATATACTTATTTCGATAACCCAATTTTTTTCTTCTACTGCTTGTGCTTTTTGTTTTTTTAATGAACGAATTAACGCGTCCCTGTTTGCTGTAAGTTCAAGATTATCATATTTGTTGGTAATGGTATGTGAAAGAGATTTATAATCTGTATGAATAATGCTATCTACTTTTAATAGTTGATTGGTATACCGCAATTGAAGTTTTAAATTTCCTTTAGCTTTTGCGTCTTTTATTAAATACTCATACGATTCTCGTAATGGCGGCCATAGATCGTTTGTTCTCGTAAATACAGAATCTATACTTTTAAAATAGGTTAATGCTTTTTCTTTTTTTCCAATTGCATAATAACTTTTAGCCAAGTAAAAATCTGAAACTACTTTACTAGGCTTGGAAAGATGTGGTGTTGCTTTTTCAATACTATCTATAGCAGTCTCATAATCACCTTTAATATTCAAATTGATGCCTTCATTCACAACAAAAAAATAAAATAAATCTTGTAGATTATGTTGTAAAGCAATTGAGACTCCTTTTTTATTGATGGCAGTACATTTGACTACTTGACCCGATTCATAGTATACAGAAGACAGTTGTAATAAGGTGTACAAATATCCTACTACATACATTTTTTCAAAACTTTCTTGATAAGCGATGCATTCTTTAAATAGAATTTCGGCTTCTTTATAATTTCCCAAAACTCGCTTTAAAGAAGCAATATTGTATTTTATATCAAATTTATAAGAATCATTAGCATGGAGTTTAGCTTTAGATTCAGCCATTAAGTAATTATCTAAAGCTTCTTGATAATCTCGTCGTTCTTGCAAAGTACTTCCTTTTGCAATATAAGCTAGCATAGGGAAATTGCTAGATTTCTTTAGGTCTTTTGTATAAAAAACAGCACTATCTAAATAGCTGATTCTTGTATCAAAATCTGGTGATTTATATCCTAAAATATAATATGCTCTGCCAATTAATAACTTCCGTTGGCTTTTTTGGGCTTTTTTTAGGTACTGCTGTACATCAGCTTTTAGATTCTCAAAACTTATAGTGTCTTGATACATTTTTGTAGTTAATACTTCAATTTCATTCCACAATGCATCTTTTTTTTGCCCATAACAATTAATTATGACAACAAAAAGCATGCAAAAACATGTAACTATTTTTTTCATTAGGAGAACTACCTTTCTAACAAATATAACCTAAATGCATAAGTAACTCCTGTAGTTTTTAGGTGAAATTTTTAATAATTCACTGAATTAGTATCACAATTCAAGGAAACAGGATAGGCTTCTATTGACTTGAATTCCAATTATCTATTGCTTTGTAAATATAATCGTATAGAATAGAAACGATTATTCATTTATTAATTAACTTAAAAACTTAAAATTATGAAAAAAAAGAATCTTAAATCATTAAAATTAAACAAAGTAGAAATTGTTAATCTAAAATTCGATAACATATTTGGAGGTATTTCAGGAAGTCCATGCAAGCGAAGTAAAGGTTGTACTGATTCTTGTCCTGTAGATGATGATCCATCAAATGCGTATACTGGACCTCTTGTTTATTGTGTTACTGTAGCGTGTTAAGAGAGTATGCTTCAAAAACATCTTTTCTTCGCACTTTTCATACTACGATTATACATAGTAAATATGGAGTTGTGACAACTAAAGAATATCATTTGCTTGTTTGAGAAAAAATTTTGTGAAAGCAAATAGATATAAACTAGATTTAGTCAATAAAAGTCGGAAGAAAAAAACTTCCGACTTTTTAGTACTTTAGAAAGTCAAAAAAATAGGAAGTACCAAATTATTTTTTTGATGTTTCATATAAATCCCTACACTTTAAATTCATACAGTTTTACTTTTAAAATTCACAAAATCTAAAGTCTTAACATTAATTAACACTCTTATCTGTTACGTTTCCAAAAAAAACACACTAATTGCAGCATTGAATACAAACAAAAAAATCATGCTTAGAAAAAAATTAGGAATTCTTGTAGTTGTACTTATTACACTAGCAAGCTGTAACTCTGGAAAAGTTGGAATAGACACCAATAAAGACATCGTCACTACGATCGATTTGGTTACAATCGTAGATGATAAAGTAAAAGTTGAAGTCAATCCTGGAAAGTTTCAAACCGAAACCACAACATTCAACATACCTAAAACCGTTCCTGGAACGTATAGCGATGATAATTACGGAAGATATATTGACGATTTTAAAGCCTACGATTATAAAGGAAATGAAGTTGCGACAACTCGCGTCAATCAAAATTCTTGGTTCATTTCCAATGCAAAAAAAGTAGACAAAGTTTCCTATTGGGTAAATGATACCTTCGATACAGAATACGAAGCAAAATCGGCTGTCTTCTCGCCTGCTGGATCAAATATCTTGGAGAATAAAAACTTTGTTTTAAATCTGCACGCGTTCGTAGGTTATTTCAGCGGAAGCGAACAAGATCCGTATGTAATCAACGTACATTATCCGAAAAATTTACAAGGCGTTACCTCACTTCCTAAAGTAGTACAAGAAAAAGAAACGTTTAATATTGATACTTTTGGTACAACGCGTTATGCAGAAGTAACTGATAATCCGATCATGTATTCGGAGCCAGACACGGCAAATTTCCTCGTAAACGACATGAATATTACGCTCAGTGTCTATTCGCCAACAGGTGCATATTCTGCGGAAAGTTTAAAAGGAAATATTGAAACAATGATTAAGGCACAAAAAAACTTTTTAGGAAAAGTAGATGCCACAAAACAATATACAATTTTACTCTATTTATCAACACTGGCAACAAACGATGCTACTGGTTTTGGTGCGTTGGAACACAACACCTCAACTGTTGTCGTTTTGCCAGAACAAATGCCAAAAGACGCTATTGAAAGTGCGCTGAAAGATGTGGTTTCACACGAATTCTTTCATATTGTAACGCCATTAACGGTACATTCGGAAGAAATTCACTATTTCGATTACAACAATCCAAAAATGTCAAAACACTTATGGATGTACGAAGGTGTCACGGAATATTTTGCCAACTTATTTCAAATCAATCAAGGTTTAATTGACGAAGAAGCGTTTTACAACCGAATCAACACAAAAATTAAAAACTCACGTTTACGCTTTAATGATGCGTTATCCTTTACGGAAATGAGCGCTAATATCCTTTCGGATGAATATAAAGACGAATACGCAAATGTGTATGAAAAAGGAACGTTAATTGCGATGGTCATTGATGTAACGCTTCGCGCAGAAAGCAACGGAGAAACTGGGATTTTAGATTTAATGCGAAAACTATCTGATGCATACGGAAGTGAAAAACCATTTAAAGATGACGAACTTTTTGATAAAATTATTGAATTCACGACGCCCGAATTAAGAAGCGTTATTGATACCTACATTGTTGGAAACACGCCAATTCCGTACAACGACTTTTTAGCCAAAGTTGGATTAACTTTAGGAGAAATTGATATTGAAACTGGTTATTTTTTAAACGGACAAATTCCATATATCAGCGTAGACAAAGCGACCGAAGAAGTATTTATTTTAGAAAAAGGTGCTTTAAACTCGTTTATGACGAATTTAGGCATCCAAAATGGAGATATTATAAACGAAATTAACGGCGTAAAATACACGCTTGCAAATGTGTACGATTTAATTGGTGTTTCAAGAACTTGGAAAGTTGGCGATGCTATTACAATCATTGTAAAACGTAACGGAGAAACAAAAACTCTTGCAGGAAACATTACAAAACCAACTACAAAAGGAACAGGAATTATGGTAAAAGATTTGCCTGAAAACAGCAAAGAAGTACAGTTGCGAAAAGCGTGGCTTAAAAATTAGACGTCTTAGACTTGTTAGATTTTTAGACTGACTTAGATTCTTGGGTCTTGCATTTCGATTGTACTCAATGTGACAGGTCTTGGGGTCTTAAAAATCTTCTTTACAATTACAAAACGTCAGTTCGATTTTCTGTCATATTGAGCGCAGTCGAAATAGACAGAAAATTGTATCGAGAACAGCTATGAAATAGAATCATTTCAAAGTACTTCTCGATACAACGAATCACAGATTCGCCACTCGAACTTGACGTTTTGATATTAAAGAAAAAAGACTTTTCGATTTAAAATTCAATATTTAACATTTATAATTTCAATTTTTGGTATTTTGCAACATAAACCATCCAACTATGTTCAAAAAAGCCATTGCTTTACTCCTATTTTTTAGCACATTTTCTGTGTTTTCACAACAACTTAAACTAGAACGTGTTGAAAGTAACGAAACTACGTTTTATACAAAAGTGACTGTAGATTCTATTACATTCACTGGATTTGAACTAAAAATAAAAGCAGATGATTCCTTTGTTACCTTAGAAAATATTGCAAATATCAACACAAAATTTATCGCGAAAGGTGATCTTAAATTTTCCGTTGAAAATTCGGTCGCAACCATTTCATACAAAGGAAACGAAGAGATAGTTGTTAAAAAAGCAACCACATTATTTGAACTCAAAACAACACCAAAAAGTAGTTTTTCAGGTATTATATATGAAGTTACAGACGCATGGACTACAAATTTTGATAGCACATATTCATTTGATGTAACAAATTCTAAAAGCGTCAAAGTAGAAAGTACAAGTGTACATCCAAAACCTTTCTTTTCAAGTGATAAAGTCGTATTCGGAATTTTAATGCTGCTCTTAGGCTTTGTATTTTATACAGAAGCTAGTAAAAATCCTGTCTGGAAAAAGTTTTACAAATACATTCCTGCTTTATTAATTTGCTATTTATTACCTGCAATTTTAAGTACTTTCGGAATTATTTCTGATCATTATTCAAGTGCATATTTTGTGTCAAGTCGTTATTTATTACCTGCTGCGCTCATTTTAATGACGCTCAGTATTGACTTAAAAGCAGTGTTTAATCTTGGTCCAAAAGCATTGATTATGTTCTTCGCAGGAACTGTCGGAATCATTATTGGCGGACCACTAGCCATTTTATTGATTTCATTTGTTTCTCCAGACCTTGTTGGCGGAATTGGACCAGATGCCGTTTGGCGTGGTTTATCAACCATTGCAGGAAGTTGGATTGGTGGCGGCGCAAACCAAGCTGCCATGTTGGAAATTTTTGATTACAATCAAGACAAATATGGCGCTATGGTATTAGTCGATATTGTAGTAGCCAACTTATGGATGGCGATTTTACTACTCGGAATTGGTAAAACTCAAAAAATAGACAAATGGTTAAAAGCTGATAATTCCGCTATTGAACGTTTGAAAGAGCGTGTTTCTGATTTTACAGCGAAAATAAAAAGGAATCCGACACTGACTGAATTGATGATTATTCTTGCCTTGGCATTTGGAGGTGTTGCGTTAGCACATTTTGGCGCAAGTACCGTTACAGACTATTTAGGACAGTTTGATATTGTAAAGAATGACGATGGCGCACTATCATTTTTAGGGTCTTCTTTCTTCTGGATGATTACCATTGCCACAGCTTTCGGAATTATGTTATCCTATACAAAAGCCAAAAACTATGAAGGTGCTGGCGCAAGTAAAATAGGAAGTATATTTATTTACATATTAGTGGTTTCTATTGGAATGAAAATGGACTTGACCGAAGTTTGGAAAAACCCAGGTTTACTTGTCATCGGATTGGTTTGGATGACATTCCACGCAGGCTTGTTAATCTTAATTGCAAAACTCATTCGTGCACCGTTTTTCTTCCTCGCAGTAGGAAGTCAGGCAAATGTTGGTGGCGCGGCTTCTGCACCAATTGTAGCTTCTGCTTTTCATCCATCATTGACTTCGGTTGGTGTATTGTTGGCAGTATTTGGCTATGTAGTGGGAACGTACGGCGCAATTTTGTGTACAATTTTGATGGAATTAGCTTCACCAGTTTCTTAAAATTGTAGATATTTGCGTTCTTTAAAATTCAATATGATGTTCAAAAAATGTTTGGTTATCCTAGTTATTTTAGGATTTATTGCTTGTGGAAAGGAAATGAAAGGAAATTTAACCATTTCTGGAAATATAGATGGTTTAAAAGAAGGAACTATATTTCTGCAAAAAATACAAGACACTGTTTTAGTTACTTTAGATTCTCTTGTGGTAAATGGTGATGCCAATTTTACATTCAGTACTACTATTGACGAACCTGAAGTGCTCTATATATATTTAGATAAAAGAGATTTTAACGATTTGAATGATCGTGTAGAGTTTTTTGCCGAACCTGGCAAAATGACCTTTAATACTACGTTGCGTAGATTTGTGAAAGACGCGAAAGTTACAGGTTCTAAAAATCAGAAAGATTTGGAAGCATTTAAGCAGTTTATGACCAAATACAACACCAAAGAGTTGATGTTGTTGCGTGACGGAATGGACGCTCAGAAAGAGTCGGATGCTGAAAAAGTTACAGAAATCAATACTAAAATTGCCAACTATGCAAAAAGTCGCATGCGCTATATTTTAAATTACGCGATTACAAATGCGGACAAAGAAATTTCTCCGTATGTTGTTACGACAGAAACGTATGATGCGAATATTAAATTTTTAGATACTATTTATAAGCGATTGACACCAAAAATTGCAGCATCTAAGTATGGAAAGAAATTGAAGGAATTGGTTGAGAAACGTAAAGTTGAAGAAACGAAATAGTTTTTTTGGCTATTTTATTTACAGGAATCGCCAACGTCTGATCGAGTGGATTTGTACAACAAATTTATATCGAGAACAGCTCAAAAACTAAAATTTACTTTAAAATAATTCAGTTCGTCACCTTGAACTTGATTCAAGGTCTCATAATCCATTTAGTTATTTTATTGCTTTATGTGATGCTGAATCAAGTTCAGCATGACGTTTTGGAACTTTTACTATTTAATAGAAAAAAGAATATATAACTACAACTTCTCCAAAACATTCAAAATTTTACGCTTGAATTTTTCGGTTTCTAGCGGACTGTGTTTGTATCGGTAGTGTTCAATTATTTGACGTATTTTCTTCTCATTATCAATCAAAACGAGATTAATTACGCCTCTTTCTACATCACCAAAATAACCATTTGTACTTATATAGATACTATATCTTTTTCCTGCTGTCAAAATTTCGACTGGCGCTTTTTTCTTTTTAAAATTGAGTTCCGTTTCTAAAGCACTGTTAATTGTGTATGAACCTTTGTATAAAAATGGCACCTCAACATACGGTAAGTCTGGAAACTTTGTTTGTATGGTTTCCAATACTAATTTTCGTAGCGCTTCTCTTTTGGCAGGATGTTTTAAAAACTTCCCGTTTTTCTTTTCACTGAGTTCTATATCTGGTGTAAGGATTTGCAAATCACTTTTATCAATTTTTAAGTTTTTGGTAAAATTCGGATTTTCTGCAACTTCATTTTTAGTCGTAGCACAACTCACTAAACAAAGTACGCATACGAGTTTTATGGTAGAAAGTAGTTTCAAAATGTATAAATATTATTTAATTAAGTCCATCAATAAATTGTATTTTAGCTTTGCCTTTATAATCACTATCTACATATAATTCACTTCCTTTTAGCAAAGCAAATTTTAGCGTTTTGCCTGATTTTATAGGTTGTAAGCTGGTAATTTTTCCTTGATATTGTACGCGAACTTCAAATACGTTTTTCCCAAGATTTTCTATGATTGCAATGCTATTTCCATCTGTATACGGATTGATTGCCGCATCTTGTCCAGTACCTTTTCCTGTGATTGACATACTTTGCGAAGGTTTCAATTCAAAAATCGTTTTGTCTTTTTGTGCATACGATTGCAAACCGAAAAATAATGCAAAGAGAAGTATGTATTTTTTCATTTGTAGTTTCTTTTTAGGGTAAGATACAGCTTATTTTAACGTTTTACAATTGGTTTCCAAATGGTGGCTCCCATTTTTTGGTTTGCATGATTGCTTTTACTTCATCATAAGACAACGGATAGAAATCATGACAATCGACTCCAATATCAAAGCATAAACGATCTTCTAAATCGGGTAAATTTCCGTGACTGTGTCCGTATAAATGCCACGTTCCTCGGTAATCGCCACGCCAAACTCGCATTGCATAGTGAAATAAAATAATTCGTTGCACACCATTTTTACAGCTTTCATCCTGTACTTTGAGTTCAAAATAATCTTTTACCCATTTGAATCTTTTTCGATGATTAAGTGCTGCACCTTCATGGTTTCCAACAATTAAATAGATTTTTCCGTTTAAGCGATCTATGATATCTGAAATCATATCGCGATCTTTCGTCATTCCAAAATCTCCTAAGTGATAGACTTCATCTTCTGGCGAAATTTTTTCATTCCAACGTTGAATTAATACTTCGTTCATTTCTTCGACTGTTTCAAAAGGTCGATCGCAAAATTTAATCACATTGGTATGTCCAAAATGATGATCAGAAGTAAAAAATAGTTTCGACATAATCGTTTTATTTTATGAAAGCGAATGTATTAAAAAAAGAATTAGTTGCGCATCATCAGTTGTTGTAACGCAGCTTTCGTAATGATTTTTTCAATCTTTTTTGTGTCTAAATTATAAAAGTAGATTTCGTCTTTGTTGGTTATACCTGAAAAATTTCTGTCTGTAGAGTGTATGTGATGAAGTGGTGTTTCTAACGGTACAGTGTCCGTAATTGCTATGTTTTTATCAAAGTATTTTACCGTTGGTGGATTTGAAGTTCCATTTGCGTACGATACAATTACATAGTTTTCATCTATTTGTAAGATAGCATCATACGGATTCATATTTCCGTCATACATGAGTGTAATTACTTCAGCATTTGTTTTGTCCCACTTGTACAAACCGTTGTCTGCAATTGTTAGAAAATAGCGATCGTTTAATTCAAATCCGTTATAAAATCGTGTTTGATCTTTTCCAAAAAAACCAATTTTCTCTTTTGTGTTTGAAACATTCCATAGAAAAGTATCTACATGCGGCCAACCTAACACCGAATAGATTGATTTATCATTTGCGCTAAAAAACACGTTTCCGACACTTTCTCCTTGCTCAAAATAGCTTTCAAATGCTCCATTTTCAGCATTTACGGTAAATAGTGTCGCATAATATGCTGCAGGTTTCGGTTCTTTTTCATAAATCATTTCTTCACGTGCTTTGCTATATCCTGTGCCAATTGCTATTTTATTTGCTGCATTGGCATACGTTGCATCCTTTAATGCACCTTTGTGTGTTGCCAACCAATCTATGTGTAAAGTGCTTGTATTTATTTGAAATAACAATGCAATTGTAGCCTGTCCAGAACTTGTATTAACCAATAATTTTGAGCCGTCTACAGTTTTAGAAAAGTTAATTGTTGACACATATTTTTTTGTGAATTGATAGTACTTTTTTAGTTTTTGACTTTCAGTATCTAAAAAGTAAATTCCATCTTTGGTAGCAATGACACTTTCATTTTTTAGTTGTATAAATTCTTCTATTGAAGCTAACGAATCTGGCGCATGCGTTTTATCTACCAAAAAGCTGGATGGTTTTGTGACCAATCTGTAGTTTTCTTGTGGAGAAATTAAGTCTGCTGCTTTTTTTTCTTTCTCTGAACAACTAAACAGCGTTAGTAAACTTATAAATACAATTAGTAAATTACTTTTATGATGAAAAATGATTGTTATTTTTTTGATGATTCTTTTTTTATGTGTGAATAGTTAAAACTATGACAAACCGCTTCAAAATCAAAGCGAATTGACATGATTTTGACAGTATCAAGTGACGTTTTAAAAAAAAATCGCAATTATAAATCGTTCATCTAAAATCAACAATCAACTAGTACCAGCGTTTTTTCTTCTTTTTAGAAGCTTCTGATTTACGTCCTTTTTTGTGTTTGCTTCCTTGCTTTTTGTGCACTTCTGGCTTTGCTTTCGGATCTAACGGATACGGATGTTCTTCTTCTACGTAAATTGCAAGATTTATAAGTTGTTGTATTTCTTTGATATAGCCTTTTTCATCTGCTGAACAGAATGATAATGCTGTTCCTAATGCACCTGCTCTTGCCGTTCTACCAACTCTGTGTACGTAGGTTTCTGGTATGTTTGGAATGTCGAAATTAATGACTGCATCTACATTTTTGATGTCAATTCCTCTTGCGGCAACATCTGTTGCGATTAGGATTCTTGCTTCTCCTTTTTTGAATTCGTTTAGTGCTTGTTGTCGCAATGACTGTGCTTTGTCGCCATGAATACTTACGGCTTTGTAGTTATTTCGCAACAGCGTTTTTTCAAGTTTATCAACGCCATATTTCGTTCGTCTGAAAATGATGACACTTCCTTTTATGTTATTTCTAAGTAAGTGTAAACACAATTCAATTTTTTTAGGTTTTGGCACATAATATAGTACTTGGTGTACTCCTTTTGCTGCCGATGAAGTTGGTGATACTTCAATGAATTCTGGTGCTTTCAGAATTGAATTCGCCAAGTGTTCTACCTTATAAGGCATTGTGGCAGAGAATAATAACGTTTGTTTTGCTTCAGGACATAAACGTTCTATTTTTTTGACGTCGTCGATGAATCCCATGTCCAACATTAAATCGGCTTCGTCCAAAACTAATGTTTCTATATAATCGAGATTGACCATATCTTGCTTGTGTAAATCTAACAATCGTCCTGGCGTTGCTACGAGAATGTCCACACCTTTTTTGAGCATTTCTTTTTGCGGTTGTATGGAAGCACCACCAAATATAACGCCTGTACGCAAGTTTGTATATATACTGTAGGTTTTGAAGTTTTCTTCAATCTGAATTGCCAATTCCCGCGTAGGGCACACAACTAATGCTTTAATTTTCCTCCCTTTTTTGGGCGCGTCTTGCTTGTCAAATAATAATTGTAGCATTGGTAATGCGAATGCTGCTGTTTTCCCTGTTCCTGTTTGAGCGGAAACAATGATATCTTTTTTGTGTAATATGACAGGAATGGCACGTTCTTGAACTAAAGTTGGTGCTGAGTAGTTTTTTTCGGATAACGCACGAATGATAGGTTTGTTAAGTTTTAGTTCTTTGAATGTCATGCAGCTGAATTTTTATAGAAACGATTTTGCACAAAGATACAGGAAGCTGTGTTTTATGCACTATTGTTTTGCAAAAACTAACGAAACTACTATTTATCTGTTTTTTCGCAGTATCATAATATTGTCTATTTCAACATCTGTTTTTGAACCTACCATAATACTTGCTCCATTTCCACAGACGTCTGCTGATTTTTTTACTACCAATTTTTGATTTATGTAATAACTACAGATTCCATCTTCATACACAATTTTCAGGTATACTCTGTTTGCATTTCCAAACGTAAATTTTCCTGATTTTTCTGTATTTCCAAATTCTACTCTTCTGTTATGATGTCCAACTCTATAACTTCCGTCTGTTTCAAACAGTATATAATTTTGATAATTTGTAGTATAGCCTTCTGCATCTGGTTCGCTACTGCATGAATCCCATATAAATTCAAATTGTCCAGCGAATAAATAGAACACTGTAGATATTTCAAAATTATCTCCCGCATTAAATTTTAGTTGCTCACTTCCTATTCCGCCTTGTCCATAATCACCATTTCCACGAATACTGTATTTTCCATTGGACATTTCGTAAGTGATGTTTAACGTTTTTGTTTCTCCATCAAAAGGGCTTTTCATTTTTTTATAATCTCTACCAATTTTCCAATTGTTTTTATTGTTGTTAAAATCTTCTACTAAAATTGATTGGTATGGCAATTCGCTTTGTGAAGGGCTGCCTTGTATTTGTACAGGATTTGATGTTTGAAATTGTCCATTGTTAAGTCTATCGTTTACACTATTAAATCCTCTTAACACCGTTTGTGCTCTTTTTTGCGGTGAAGAATGTGTGTTGCCTGGTAAATTTGGAAGTGAACGTAAGTAATTTACAACTGCTTGCACATCGTATCTGTATTGTGCTAAAAACTGTCCTGCATAATAATCAGCTTCATCTTCATATTGTGTACTCGTTGTTTTTACACGCCATTGACTTCCTTGCGGTTTGTACATGTTTGGTTGATGTCCTATGGCTTGGTGTCCCCATTCGTGTGCAAATACAAAAGCGAGTACATTTTTTTCTTTATGAATGGTAGAATAGTCTAAAATAATAAGTCCGCCGTAATGTGCTTCTCCCCAACGAAATGTTTGGTTGAATACTACTGGAAAGTTCATTCCAGAATATTCTGTTAGTTTTCTGTAGACTGTTGCTGTTTTTTGATAGTTGTTTGCAAACATAATTTGTCCGCCATACGCATCTCTTAATTCGTTGAGAAAATATTGTTGCGATGCTGTCAAATTGTTTTGAGCTGTTGCCGTGGATATGTATGCGAATGCTACTAATAAAATTATGTATACTTTTTTCATCTATTTGTTTTAGCAGAAATGTTTGT
>NZ_JBGCDL010000398.1:0-7902 GCF_045105435.1 Kordia sp.
CCATCTTGGTTTCCTTTGTAGTTTGCAGGAATTGCGTGTGCGCCTAAAAAGGTGGTTTTTATTGGGAAATTGTATACTTCTTTTAAACGTTTTGCTACACGTAACATTTTGAGTTCGGCTTCAACTGTAAGTCCATAACCCGATTTGATTTCAATGGCGCCAGTTCCCATGTGCATTACTTCTTCCAAACGTTTTGCCGATTGCGCAAAGAGTTCATCTTCGGAAGTTTCTTGTAGTTTTTTTGCTGAATTTAGAATTCCGCCACCACGATTGGCAATTTCTTCATAGCTTAAACCATTGATTCTGTCTACGAATTCTTGCGCACGGTTTCCCGCGTAGACTAAGTGTGTGTGACTATCACTCCAAGTTGGTAGTACCACTTTATTGGTGCAGTCTATGATACGATCTGCGGAAGCGATTTGAATATCTGCCATGATGCCAAAATCGGAAATGATATCATCAACAATGTATAGATAGGCGTTTTCGAGCTTGGGAAGCGTTTTCATGTCGGCTCCAGAAACTTTAGAAATATTTGTTTCGCGTACTTGTACAAGTTGTTTGATGTTGATGAGTAAGGTTGTCATGTGCAAATCATAATTTGTGTAACAAATGTAGATGCAAAGCGAATAAATCCCTAATTTTAGACTTATAAATTTACAATCATGCAAATTATTGGACTTATTGGTGGCATAACGAGTCAGTCTACCATTTTATATTATCAAATCTTGAATGATTTGGCAGCAAAACACAAAGGTGAACCGCATGCGGCAAAGTGTATTATTTTTTCGGTTGATTTTGGAGAGATTCAGCAGTTGCAACATGACGGACGTTGGGATTTGTTGAACGATATAATGTCGGAAGCAGGAAAAAATTTGGAAAAAGCAGGCGCAACTTCTATTTTGATTTGTGCAAATACCATGCATTTAACTATTGAAGCGGTTCGTAAAAGTGTATCGATTCCGGTGATTCATATTGCAGAAGCAACTGCGGAAAAAATTGTGGCAAAGGAATTGAAAAAGATCGTTTTGTTAGGCACAAAGTACACGATGGAAATGGATTTTTATAAAGATGTATTGACTTCGTTCGGCATAGAAACCTTGATTCCGAATGCGGAAGAACGCGCAGAAGTGAATCGGGTGATTTATGAGGAACTGTCTAAAGGAACACTGAAAGAAAGTTCGCGAGAAGCGTATATAACTATTATTGAACGTTTACAAAATGAAGGAGCAGAAGGTGTTATTTTGGGTTGTACTGAAATTCCGTTGTTAATTCAGCAAAAAGATGTTTCGATTCCTGTTTTTGATACAACTACGATTCACGCAACCAAAGCAATGGAATTGGCAATAAGTGAATTGTGTGATGATTTTTAGTATTATTTTTAGAATTGAAAAATAGTTAGTACTTTTATAGTCAATTACATTATTACTGGCATAATTATGTAATATACAAAAGCTCCAAATGTTACATTTTGGAGCTTTTTTGTTATAGTGTGTTCTTATTGTTTATTGACGAATTAATTTCTTAGTAATTATTTGATTGCCAATTTGTAACTGTAAAATATACATTCCTTGTTGTAATCCTTTCACGTTAATTTCGTTTGATGGATTCGGATGATTGATCACTTGCTTTCCTGTGATATCAAACACGCAAAAATTTGTGATTTCAGTATTATTTTTTGTGTTGATGTATACACTATTTCCATTTGTTGGGTTTGGATAAACTTGAAAAGAATTTACTTCAAAGTTTGCTACACTTAACGTTTGTGTGTGCATTCCTAAGTTATCACAAGTGTTAGAAGCAGAAGTATCCCACTCACTTGCAGTATAAGTTGTATTTGGAGTGCTAATACTAGGCTTTCTTACCAAAGTGGTATTACTTGCATACGTAGTGCCATCTCCAAGTGTTCCTAAAATGTCAATCAAAACATCGTTTTTAAACAATCCGATCACATCGTTTCCATTGAAACCAGTAATAGCATCGTTTGAATCATCTACAACACCTGTACAAACAGCCAAACCAGTATTTCCAATTACATAAACGTCTCCGTCAGTAATCATAGCGCCCATTGGAAAAGTATAGGTTGAATTCCATGTAGCACTTCCGTTTGTACTTATTTTTAGAGTATATACATTTCCAGCTTCATTTAAATCAACAGTTGCGCCTGTGTAATTCGCAATTTCAAGTGCTTTATTAAATCCACTTCCTTCCATATATTCCGAGAGATATAAAAAAGAACCATTTCCGCCACCGCCACCGCTAGCTAAAGTAGTTCCGTCAACTCCAGTAGATTGTGCAGAAGCATTTCCAGCAGCATCTTTTGCAGCTACTGTAAAAGTATAGGTTGTAGTAGCTGATAAACCACTTACTGTTGAAGTTGTTCCTGATGCAGTTTGTTCAAACATTCCATCTACATATACATCATATCCAGTAACACCAATATTATCTGTAGAAGCTGTCCAAGAAACAGTAATACTATTGCTTGTTTCGTTGCTTACCATTACATTCATTGGTACGGTTGGATCTTCTGTATCGGTTCCAAAAATTCCCCAACGGTCTTCCGCAGGAGTTCCGCCCCAAATTTGTGTTGCCAAACGTGGATTGTCAATAAATGGATTACGATTTCCTTGTGCAGTTGCGTTAAAAATATCTTCGTGGTATGTATTACGTGCATCTTCAAGTGGAGAAACAGGATCGGCAGCATTCCAATCTAATAACAAGTTGATCATGTTTGAATCGACACTATTTGTAGTTCCATTCGAAACTAAATTTGGCGCACATTGATTGCCATAACGAAGATACATGTACATGACAATTCGTGCAACATCACCACGCCAATCTGGTCCACCAAGACTGGAATCACCAGGATACCAAAAAGCACCTACAGTTCCAGAATTCCCTGAGCCAGCAGAAAATAAACGGCTTCCGCGTTGCCCATTACGTTGTACATCAGTAGGACGTAAATTGTGTGCATCACTATATGGAGGTCCGTTTGTAGTATTCGCATCTAAATCCGGACTAGCCAATGAATTTGCAAATGTATGCTCTCTATTCCAGTCACCTACATTTCCTCCGTTATCATTACTGTTTCTGTATAAATCATTTGTAACGTCGCCATCGGTTCCGTTTTCCCAACCGTACAACAATGTTACATTGTTGGTATTGTTTGGATCTATGTCCGTAATCATAATAGCATCCCAAATTTCAGAGTATGATAATGAATTTGAGTGTGTGTTAATCACTTTAGTTGCCAATGCATCACGCAACTGTATTCCTGTCAAAGTTAGATTTACATCATCATAATACGTTTGTTGTGCAACAGCTGAAAATGATATCAATCCGATTAAAAAAAGTAAAGTTTTCTTCATTATAATAATATATTGAAATAAATTTAGGGTTCTATTTTCGTTCTAGCAAAGCCATATAAAAACCATCAAAACCAGATTCTGATGCCAATAGTTTTTTGTCTTCTACAAGTGTAAAGTCTTCATTTGAAGCTAGAAATTTTTCTACTTGTTCTTGATTTTCAGAAGGTAATATAGAACAAGTAGCATAGACTAACTTTCCGCCTGGTTTTACCATGCGCGAATACCTTTGTAAAATATCTTGTTGTGTATCTTTAATTTTATCTAAAAATTCAGGTTGAATTTTCCACTTCGCATCCGGATTTCTTCGCAATACGCCTAATCCAGAACAAGGTGCATCAATCAATACACGATCGGCTTTGTCATATAACTTTTTAATCACTTTCGTGGAAGTAATTACGCGAGTTTCAATATTATGTGCACCATTTCTTCGTGCTCTACGCTTTAGTTCGCGCAGTTTTCCTTCGTAAATATCTAAAGAAATTAAGTTGCCTTTATTTTCCATCAAAGCCGCTAAATGCAACGACTTTCCACCAGCACCAGCGCACGCATCAACCACTTTCATTCCTGGTTTTACATCTAAAAACTCAGAAACCAATTGCGAATTTGCATCTTGTACTTCAAAAAAACCATTTTTAAACGCTTCGTTTCTAAAAATATTTGCACGTTCTTTTAAGCGTAATGCTACAGGATGTCCTTTCACTTCTTCCGTTTCATGGTCAAAAGTAGCCAACAAATCTTTTAGTTTTAATTTTGTAGTGCGTAAGGTATTTGCTCTAAGAATTACATCTGCTTGTTTGTTTAAGGCGTTTATTTCTTTCGTCCAAACGTCTTCACCCAATTCTGCAACACCTAATTCATCCAACCAATCTGGAATTGATTCTTTAATTTTTCTGACTTTAGAAACTTCGTCAAAACGACCTTTTATTCTACGAGTTGGCGTACCAACAAGCTGATTCCAATCGGGTAATTCAATACCTCTTAAGGTTGCCCAAACGGCAAAAATACGCCATAAGTTTTCGCGAGAATAATTCTCTTTAATGTCCGCTACTTCTGCGTATAAACGCTTCCAACGTACAATTTCATAAGTAGTTTCGGCAACAAACTTACGATCGCGACTTCCCCAACGGGCGTCTCGTTTCAGTAACTTTTCAACTACTTTATCAGCATAAGCTCCTTCATTAAATATTAAGTTTAATCCATCAATAACGGAAAAAACTAAATTTCTGTGTAATCGCATGTAATTCAAATTAAAGCGCAAAGGTATTGTTTTATGTTTATATTTTTTAGTTTATTTATATATTCAAATAAATTCATTGGACGAAACTACTTTTATAGCAGATTTACAAGCAGGAAAACGCGCAGCTTACAGTCGTCTTTTAGAAGAATATGAGCAGCGCGTTTTTCATACCTGTTTGTCTTTTGTACCCAATAAGGAAGATGCAGAAGATGTAGCGCAGGAAGTATTTGTAGAGGTATTTCGATCGATTCATAAATTTAAAGGAAATTCGAAATTATCTACTTGGATGTATCGAATTTCTACAAACAAATCTTTAGAATTCATCCGGAAGAAAAACACCAAAAAACGTTTTGCTTTCATGCAATCCATCTTTGGGAATGAAATTCCGCTAGACAAGACACGTTATTTTACAGAAATGAATCATCCAGGAATTTTATTAGAAAACAAAGAAAAAAGCGAAACCATATACAAAGCCATTCATCAATTGCCAGAAGTGCAACGTATAGTGTTTACTTTGCATAAAATTGATGGCCTAAGTTATAAGGAAGTTGGCGAAATTACAGAGAAAAGTGTTTCATCTGTAGAATCCTTGATGTTTCGCGCCAAGAAAAATTTACAGAAAATATTAGCAAATTTTTATAAAAATGAAAACTAGCGCAAGTTTTTTAAAAAGTTAGCATCTAATACAGAGTTATGAAGAGACCAAAAGATATTAATCAAAAAATTGAAGCTACTTTCGACGTTTTAAATACGATCGATGAAGTGAGCGTTTCTCCTTTTTTTAAAGATAAAACAATGCAACGTTTATTCTCAGAAAAAGAAGAAACAGTAAGTGCTGGTTTCAGTTGGTTTACCCCAAAAATACAATTGGTAACTTTGGTTTGTGTGTTGATTATTAATGTTTTTGGAGTTTATCAAATGACAAAAACTGAATACGATACCAATATCTCAGATTTTGCAACGATGTATGAATTGGGCGAAGATTCAAAAGCATCCTTATTAAATTAAACAAGCAGGCAACGATGAAAAAAAATACTTTATTATACATTTTATTGGTTTTTCTTGTAGTGATGAATGGCTTTTTTATGTTCAAAATCTTTGGAGATAAACCACCAAGAGGCGGAAATCCGGGAAAATTTATTGCCAAAGAATTACAGTTTGATGCAACACAAATGAAAAGTTTCAGCGAAATGAATGATGCACATCACGAAGCTATGATGGCAATTTCTCGCGAAATCAAGGAATTAAAAGATCAGTTATTTGACGAAATTTCTGAAACAACCACTAATGAAGCTAAAGTAAACGATATTACGCGTCAAATTGGTGAAAAAGAGCAACAAAAGGACTTAAAAACATTCTATCATTTCAAAGAAGTTCAAAAAATATGTACTGACGAACAACGTACGCGTTTCAACACATTGGTGCAAGATGCGCTAAAGAAACACGGCAGACGCGGAAAAGGAAAACCAAAAAAATAAAAATTCCGCACAAGTTTTTCTAAAATAACACATCTAACTAAAAAAACAAGATGAAACTCTTTTAGTATGCAGTATAAAATCACACCTATTTTTCTACTCTTTGCGTTGGTAACATTCGCACAAGAAACAACTACAAACACCTTTTCAGTAACAGATGGCTACGAATGTACAGAAATGGTAAAGTATAAAAGCGAAGTTGCTATTACCAAACAAGGAAAGTACCGCGTTATCAAATCAAACGCAATTCCACAACATGCAACAGGCGCTTTTCCAAATGCAGGAAATCCGAATAAAATCTCTCCTCAAAACAAAACCTATAAAGTTCCACTCAGACCAAAAAAGAATAAAAAACTAACTTCTGTTTACAGTGATGGAATGTTAGGGCAAGGAAGACCCGAATATGTTTTTGGAGTTGCCATCAATGGTGTAAAAATGGAACCTACGGCAATGGAGTTTTTCATAAACCCAAATACACGCCAAATGAACATGGCTTGGGCTAAAGAAGCACTGAGTACAAATGTCGATTTGGGAGACGATTGTAACAATGCGCACGTACAACCAACTGGCGAATATCACTATCATGGAACTCCGTGGGGAATTATACAACAAGCCAAAGAGAATAGCATGTTTTTAATCGGTTGGGCAGCAGATGGTTTTCCTATGTATTACAAATATGGGTACGCTTCCGCAGAAAGTACGCAGATAACCGAATTGACTTCTAGCTACAAGCTAAAAGTAGGAAACCGCCCTGGTGATGGAATTTCTGCACCAAACGGCGCGTATGATGGAACCTACGCACGCGATTTTGAATACATAGAAGGACATGGCGATTTGGATGAAGCCAATGGTCGTTTCGGAAAAACTCCCGAATTCCCAAATGGAACCTATTATTATGTCATAACAGACAGTTTCCCATCCTTACCACGATTTTTTGTCGGAACACCAAATAAAAGTTTCAAAGTTGGTGGCGGAATGCGTGGCGGATCAAACGGTTTTCCTGGAAGAAACGGAAGAAGAAATGACAGAGAACGTCCAAGTACAGCACAAATTATGGAACAAATGGACGCCAATGGCGATGGAAAATTGAGCAAAAAAGAAGTCAAAGGTCCATTGCAACGCGATTTTGCAAAAGTAGATACAGATGACGACGGATTCATCTCAAAGAAAGAACTAGAAAACGCTCCAAAACCGAAAGGACGTCAAGGCGGACAGCGTGGCGGACAAAGAGGACAACGCGGCGGAAGACAGTAATTGCATTTTAGTTGTTTGTTGTTCGTTTTTGGTTGTTAGTTCGAGAACAACTTTAAAAGAATCTAAAAAAATAAAAAAGGCCACAAGTTTTTTTAAAAGAATGCATCTAAAATAAAATAGAACCTAATTAATACTTATATAAAATGAACAGAAAACCATTTATAATCACACTTCTAGGAGTAGCTTCCCTACTATTAATAATAGCTTGCGGAAGTAGTGATGATGATACCACAACGACTTCAACACCCACAACTGGCGGCAGCGATGATGATACCGTGAGTTTGCATGCCGCGTTCAGCGAATTTGACACCGACAATGTAACAATTATGCTCAACGGTACAAATGTAGAAATAGAATCGAATGGGTTGCCAAATCATACATCTCCTTATTGGTCAAATACGACAGAAAGAAATGCTATTGACCCAATGGGAAATACCTTAACAACTCCTGCAGCAGCAGCTGATCATCCGTTATTTGTAGCGCCAACAGTAACTTCTTACATGATGATGGCACCAGGGAACATTGACGATTTCAACGGTTCGTATTCGTTAACAGTGTCTGCAAACCCTAC
>NZ_JBGCDL010000399.1:0-3806 GCF_045105435.1 Kordia sp.
ATTCCAAAAGAATAATACAACATATATATTTGTAAAAATAAAAAGAACTCGCAGCATGGGAAGAGCATTTGAATTTAGAAAAGCACGAAAAATGAAACGTTGGTCAGCAATGGCAAAAACCTTTACACGTATTGGTAAAGACATTGTGATGGCTGTTAAGGAAGGCGGACCAAACCCTGAAACCAATTCTAGGTTGCGTGCCGTAATTCAGAATGCAAAAGCTGCCAACATGCCAAAAGATAATGTTGAGCGCGCTATTAAAAAGGCTTCTGATAAAAATACCGATAATTATAAAGAAGTATTATTTGAAGGTTATGGACCGCACGGAATTGCTATTTTAGTGGAAACTGCAACCGATAATAATAACAGAACTGTAGCAAACGTACGTAGCTATTTTAATAAATGTGATGGAAATTTAGGAACACAAGGTTCGGTTGAATTTATGTTTGATCATACGTGTAACTTCCGAATTCCGTCAGATGGACAAGATCCGGAAGAGTTAGAATTAGAATTCATTGATTTTGGTGTAGAAGAAGTGTTTGCAGACGATGATGGTATTTTATTATACGGACCGTTTGGAAGCTACGGAAACATTCAGAAAGAGTTGGAAACTAGAGAAATTGAAATTTTATCTTCTGGTTTTGAGCGCATTCCGCAAGTTAGCAAACCTTTAAATGAAGAACAGACAGCAGACATTGAAAAATTGTTAGAAAAGCTTGAAGAAGATGATGATGTACAAAATGTATATCATACGATGGCTGAGTAATAATCAATTCACGATATATATAAAAACCACGCTGAAAAAGCGTGGTTTTTTAGTTTCTTATTCTGTTTAAAAATTGTGATTTCGTCAAATCGAATTTGATTCAAGAAGACGAATTTTAAATTTTCTTTACTGCTTGATGATTTTATCAATAAAAACACCTTTCGTTGACGTTGCTTTTAAAATATACAAACCTTTGGAAAGTGATTTTACTGAGATATTTACATTTGTTTGATTGCCAATGATTTTTTTGGAGAGAATTAACTTTCCTTGTAATGAATACAAATCAATTGACTGAATTGGGTTTTCTGCTGAGATAAATAATGTTTCCGTTGTTGGCTTAGGAAATACTACCATCGTTGCATCTAAAAGTATTTCATTAATACTTAATGGAGCTGCAACTGTAGTCATTTCATCATTTGTAATAATTGGCGCATTGAAGTCAAAGAAAATTTCAGCCTTATTCATAAACGTATCATTCGCCACTAAAGTAGATTTTGTTTTTATCTTAAACAATACATACCCATCATTCGTCGCATCATCAAAAGGCAAATTGATATTTTCAAATACAAATTCTACTTTTTGTCCAGCTACTCTAGTAACAAAATCATGACTTCCGTCGATGACACTTAGTGTGCTAATATCATAATTTGCTGCATCTATATCATCTTTTACAACTACATTGATGGCGCTTGCGGTTCCTGTATTTTCAAAACGTATCAAATAATGTACAAAATCTCCAACTTTATCTGTTGTAATCTCATTTCCTTCTAAACAAGTTTTATCATTTGGATCGAATGAATTCACTACAATTTGTTCTAAAACAATCACATTATCTTCTAGCGTTTCATCAGATACAGTTGGTGTTACTGTTCCTGTAAAGCTTAATTCATCATCACCATTCAATGGAAAATTAGCGTCGGTTGGCGTATTTAAGTTCATCGTATAGACAATACTTCTAGTTTCAAAAGACGCCAAATTTGTATAACTCCAGCTTAAACTTCCTGTATTTTGTGTATTTGCCGTTGGACTTGCAGAAACAACATCCATAAAATCATCCTCAAACAGTAAGTTCACTGTTCCTGATAAGGTTGTGGTTCCTTTGTTCTTATATATGATTTTATACTCTGTGTCAAATCCTGGTCTCGCTTCTTCTAATGGAATAATAATGATTTCTAAATCATTATAAGTACCATTAGGTGTAATACAAAAATCTTGAATATTTGGACTCGCATCTGTTGGAAAATCAACTGAGACACTTGTTGGGCTGACTGTAAAATATGTTGAATTTTCTAGTTGTGGTGTAATCGTATGTGTTCCTTCACTTAGTGGAATTTCATAATTACCAGAAGTATCGGCTGTAAATATTCCTGTATCGGAACCATTTGTAATGGAAAATGAAATATTTGGGAATGCTTGATCATTCATGTCGCATCCATTAGCATTAGTATCTAATTTTGCTTCTCCAGAAACTGTATATAACGTTCCGCCAGGAGAAAAAGAACAATAACTATTTACGACACAATCAGTATATCCATATGAATTTACAAGATTTTGAATAACTGAAATTTCGTTTTCATCAGCACAAATATATTGAAGTGCTGGATTGTTTGAAAAATTAAAAAACTGGATTGTATGACTTCCATTTTTCAAGTACAGCGTTTCCAATTGATTATTAAAAACCCAAAAATAAATGAGATTAAGATTAGTAGAAACATCCATGTGAGTCAAGATGTTATCTCGACAATCTAAGTCTTCGAGAATGGTATTTGCAGATACGTCTAATAAAGTAAGCATATTATTTCTACAATCTAGTTCTTTGAGATTAGTATTATTTGTAACATTAATATTTGCCAAGTTATTATTTCTACAACTTAGCACTTCTAAATTTACACTAGAGGAAATATCTATACTTGTTAACTGATTATACCCACAATTTAATGTTATAAGTTCTGGGTTATTTGAGATGTTTAAATTAGTTATTAAATTGTTATTACACAATAATCTAGTTAAACTAGGATTAGACGAAACATCAAGATTTGTTATTTGATTATATGTAAACCTTAGTCGTTTCAGATTAATATTCATAGAAACATCAAGACTAGTCAATCCGTTTCCATCTAGTTCAACAGCCTCTAAATTCGTATTTGATGATAAATCAATTGAAGATAAATTGTTGCTGCCAGCATCAAGTTCTATTAAATTAGAGTTTGTGGATACATCAAGAGCTGATAACTGATTCGTATCTACAATTAACACTTCAAGATTTGGATTGGAACTCACATCAAGATTTGAAATCTGATTATTGTGAGTAATTAATCTTTTAAGATTTATATTAGCAGATATATCCAAATTAGTAAGTTGATTATATCCACATTCCAAAACCTCTAATAATAAGTTTGAAGAGATATCAAAACTTGTCAAATTATTACTTAAACATCGGACATGTTTTAAGTTCGTAAAAGATGCTATACCTTCTAAAGATGAAATATTTCTGTTAGTAATAATTAGAACTTCTACAGCCTCTGCCTCGGTTTGTTGTATTTCTCCATCACCATTAGTGTCTACTATTGTATCTGCAATTATGTCTCCATCTGTATCAGAAGAAAAATAAGTAGTTAGAGCAAGTTTAAAATTTGCATCAGGAATATTTACAATTTGAGCGAAAAGAGATTGTGCTGTTATAATAAGGACAAAAAATAGAAGGTATTGTTTTTTCATAAAATTGGCTTTAGACAAACAAAAATAAAAAAAGTAAAACTAAATTTATTAATAAGTGTATAAACGTTGAAATAAACTTGTAAATGTTAATTGACTCCATACACTACCAAAACTACGGATTCACCGTAAACAACTGAAAATTAGAATATTTACTTTTATATTGAATTTAAAATCAATAATCATGTTAAAAAATATTCTCAAATTACAAGGAGTCAATGAATTGACAAAATATTCTCAAAAAGCAATGCTTACAGGCGGAAGAAAAGCCGCAGAATGTGTAAATGCATCAAATTGTCCACCAAATCATATCTGCAAAAATGGA
>NZ_JBGCDL010000400.1:0-12199 GCF_045105435.1 Kordia sp.
AAAATAGCAATCATAGTTTTTAGCATCAGATTTCTCTTTTCGAGTTATATCGGCTATTGCTATTTTATGAAAAAACCCGTGCCATTTTTTGGTAGAAAAATTACAGGAGCGTATTATTCTATTGCAACAGGAACGACTACAAATCCACTAGAGTGGAAGGTTTCTGAAGCAAAAGTATTCAACAGAGAAACAAATGATATTCCAGAGAAATTACTCATGGCAGATCCGTTTTTACACCAAAAAGACGGAAAATGGTATGCGTTTTTTGAAATAATGAGCGAGAAACATGCAGATATTGGCGTTGCCGTTGAAGAAAATGGCGCATGGAAATATCTCGGAATTGCGTTAGATGAAACGGTTCATTTATCGTATCCGATGGTTTTTGAAAAAAATGGTATCACGTATATGATTCCTGAAACCAAACGTCACAGTCAGGTACGATTGTACAAAACTACTAATTTTCCATTTGATTGGAAAGTTGACAAAGCACTCATAAAAGACAAGCGTTTGGTAGATGCAACTTATTTTGAAAAAGACACGGTTTCCTATCTATTAGCAACAGAAGACAAAGATTTGCGCTTGTATGTTGCGGATAGTTTACATGGCGAATGGACAGAACATCCAAAATCACCTTTATTAACTGGAAACTATACACGTTCTGCGGGAAGAATTTTAAAGCATAATGGACAATTGATTCGGTTTGCACAAGATCATTTTGGCGGTTACGGCCGTGCAGTATATGGTTTTTCAATCGATTCAATATCAAAGACATATTACAAAGAATCACAAATAGAAAATAACCCAATTCTTAAAAATCAAGGAGAAACTTGGGCTAAAAACGGAATGCATCACATCGATATTCATAAATTAGCAGATGGAACTTTTAAAGCGATATTTGACGGTTACGGATATGGAACTGAAAAAATTACGTTTAGCCTAACAAACAACTTTTAACCTAATAACAAATGAAGGCAACAAAAAAGCTTTTTAAAACAGAAATTGTAAAACGACTTAAAGCGCAAGGAACGGATGAAGTATTGTCAGAAGCTGCTTTGCCAGCATACGCGCATAAAAATCCAGTAATTGATCATATTTTTTGGAAACGATTAAAAGTCGTAGCAAATTATGTACACAAGAAAAATAAAAAAGGATTAAAAGTCATCGATTTTGGTTGCGGAACAGGCGTAATGTCGTATGAATTGGCAACGAATTCACATGAAGTTGTTGGTTTAGATTTGGATTTGCGACCTGTGAATTTATTGAAAGAAAACATCAATTATCCGGATTCGATTACGTTTATGGAAGGTGATTTGTTCGATAAAAATTTAGAAGAAAATAGCTATGATGTTGTCATTGCGTTAGATGTGTTGGAACACATGAACGACGATCAGTTGCGAAAGTATATGGGGAAATTTAGAACTTTACTAAAAGATGGAGGCGAAGTGATTATTTCTGGACCGACTGAAAATTTCTTATATAAATTGGGTAGAAAATTCGCGGGACAAGATTTTACTGGTGATTACCATGATTCTGAAATTCAGTCGATTCGTAAAATTGTAAGCGAAACGTACGAAGTAAAGAGTTTGGCTAAGATTTTACCAATTCTTCCATTGTTTGATGTTTTTGTAGCGCATAAAAAAGCATGATTATTTATGTTGGAAATATCATTTCCGGTCACGGAAAAACGGCTACAACCATTGAAACTTTGGGGAAATTACTCCAAAAAGAAGGTTTTGAGCTTGAATTGACTTCCAACAAACAAAATAAAATTTTCAGATTGTTAGACATGCTTTGGACGGTTTTTAAACACCGAAAAAAGATTGATTATGTGTTGATTGATACGTATAGTACGACAAACTTTCTGTATGCGTATTATGTGAGTAAGTTGTGTATTCGATTAAAATTGAAATACATTCCAATTTTGCATGGTGGAAATTTAGAAGAACGTTTAAAACATAGCAAAGCAAAAAGTGATGTGATTTTTAAGAATGCACACGCCAATGTTTCGCCATCTATGTTTTTAAAAACGATTTTTGAACGTTACGGTTATACGAATTTGAAACACATACCTAATAATGTAGAATTGCAAGAATATACGTTTAAACAGCGAACAAATGTGAAAGCGAAACTATTATGGGTGCGTTCGTTTGCCGAAATTTACAATCCGCAATTGGCTGTGGAAGTCTTGCACGGTTTGAAACAAAAAGGAATTGAAGCTTCTTTATGCATGGTTGGACCGAAAAAAGATGACTCATTCGAGAAAACACAAGCACTTGCCAAAGAATTGGAGGTTGAAGTCAGTTTTACAGGAAGACTTTCCAAACACGATTGGATTTCACGATCTGCCGAATTTGACATTTTTATAAATACTACAAATTTTGACAATACACCTGTAAGTTTGATTGAAGCAATGGCACTCGGAATGCCGATTGTTTCTACAAATGTTGGCGGAATTTCGTATTTAATCAATGATAAAGTAGATGGTGTTTTGGTAAAGCCGAATGCTAAAGATGAAATCATTGCAGCTATTGCATCGCTTGTCAATTCTCCAGAAATGGTTGAAAATTTATCAAAAAATGCTCGTAAAAAAGCAGCAACTTTCGATTGGGAAACGGTTAAAAAACAGTGGAGAAACTTATTAAAATAATAACACAAACCCGTTGTGCATTTTCAATTCAAAAGTATAGCGAAACGTCATTTCGAGTGATTTTTAGGTACGAAAAATCGTATTGAGAACTGTTTAGTACAAAATATTCTATTCTCGATACAAATTTCACTCATTTTTAATCGTAACATTCACTTGAATTGACGAAATTTTATCAAAATGCACAACAGGTTACCATAATTATTCATACGTATATACATATACGTTTCTTGGTTTTTTGTCCCTGTATCCAAAGAACTTTTTTCCAATCAGTATTCCGTTAGTATCATATTCAAATAGTGTGTATGAAATTGTAATTTTATTCTTTTTACGTATTTTATCAATTCGAGTTAGGCCAAATTCATTATATGTGTATATACAAAAGTAATAATCATTGTCGTCCCTTTTTGTAATACGTCCTTTTTTATCGTACGCATACGTAAACTTTTTACGATATTTTTTTCTAGTTGGAAACGTTTCACTTACCAAGCGATTTTTTCGGTATTCACTTATTTTATATAAAATATCACCTCGAAAATGTTCAATTCGTTTCAGCCTGCCAAACAGGTTGTATTTATAATAATTAGTGCCATCTTCATCAGTTATAAACTCTAATTTCCCTTTTCTTTTGTACTTTTTCTTGAAGAGGAAAGTTGTTTTTTGGGATTTGATTTTTTGAATCGAATACACAATATTATCAGGATTTCCGTAGTTATCATAATTTGTGGTAACCAATGCATCTCCTAATGCTGTCACATAATCTTTAAAAAATACTTTGGAAAGCAAATGATCTTTTTCAGCTTTAAAAATTAAAAAATGCCCATATTTTGTAGTATCATTCATAAACTTGAATTCTTCAAAATAGAATCCACTCTTATACTTGGTTAGTTTTGAATTTAGCGTAGCATCTTTTGTTTCCAAATCAATATCCCATTCATATTGAACATATTCTACCTGAGTTGTGTCAATTTTTGTTTGTGAAAAAATAACATTGACACTAAGGATAAAAAATAGAAACAGAATTTTTTTCATAAAAATATATTGATTTTTATAAAACTATGCTAAACATTGTCAAGATCAAAACTGAATCAATTCTTTCCTTGAAACCGCTGCTTTTTTTGCTTTCGCCCAATTGCCAAACTAATTCCCAGTTTTATGATGATAAAGTAGAATAAAAACGGAAGTACAAACTGTGTTAAATCATTTGCTACAAAGGATTTTTCGGTAGTTATAAGCGTTTTTATGTAGGTGTAAAAATCTACAGGAAAAGTGATGAGTGCATTTGGATCTTTTAGCAGAATAATTGCAAGAAATATAAAAATGAAAATCATGCTGATAAACGCATATACAACTAAGAACACATTTTTAATTGTATATGAGAATGTGTTTTTCTTGAAAATAGTTTGTGTAAATGCGCGGAGTTTTTCCATGGAAACCTTTCTTAGATTCGCTGTTTTTATAGTATCTGATAACACCCAATATCCATCATAACGTAAAAACGGATTCAGATTTAATACGACGCTAAATAGAATTATGTAGTTGATAATCAGCAATGAAATGTCTTGAATTACAAAAAAGTAAATTCCGCACAAAACAACTGCCAGTAAAATTTCCATGTACAATCCGGCTAAGTTTACATAGTTTCGTTCTTTGCTTTTTAGTTTCCAAACATCAGAAACATCGGCAAACATTACGGGCGATAATAAGTAAAATCCGAACCCAATACTTCCAGGATTGGCGCCTAGTTTTTTACAAGCAGCGGCATGTCCAAATTCGTGCAAAAATATAATTCCACCTTTTATAAAAATAAAGAAAACAATATGTTTTACATTAAAAGATGCAATGTTTTCAATGATTTCGGAGTGATTCAAAATAATGGTAGACAGCACAATAGCAAGCGCTGCAAATAGGATTTTATAGAAATGTGTAAACGAAATTATGGGCGAAAGTAACTTCATTATAAAGCCTAAATTTTTTTCGTTAATCAAAGTGAAACTCAAATATAAATAGGAGTTTTTCGGCTTTTTTGTTGCTTCGTTATTTTCATCAATGATGATTCCTTGTCGTCCTAATTTTCCATACAACAACGCAAGTGCCGTTTTTACTGAAATAGTGTTGGTCGTTTTTTCGTTAAATCGAGCCACAATTGTAGCTAAAGACGATTTGTTATCGATTAAATTTAAAATATCTAAGGTCAGTTGATTCACTACAATTCTGTTTCCCAATCGTTGGTGTGTAATGATATATTCGTTGGATTCGTTGAATTGTCCAATTTCAATTTCATCCGATATTTTTACAATGCGGTTATGATAAGCTAGCTCCATAATTTTTTAAGGCTGATAGGCAAGATACAGTTGTAAATACCCGATTAAAATCTTTTACAATACAATTAGTTCCTTTGTTTCCCGGTTTCCACTGAATGTCTTTGCGCGCAGTATTTACAACACTTGGATGCGGCATTTTTAGCGAATAATTTCCTTTCCAAGAACCATCTGCAAATTGATTTGAAATGATTTGCAACGCAATATTATCTATTTCAGCACGGTGTTTTTTTAGCAAATTTGCTCGCAAACACACCGTTTTTAAAAGGTAACTTTTGTAGAAATAATTCGTTGTTTTTACTGTTCTTTTCAATTCAATTTCAGTGCGTATTTCGCTTAGGCGGATGATTTCCGTGTCGTTCGTTTTGATAGCCGCCAACAATACATAATACAAAGCGTACGCGTCGGTTGTCCACCAATAGGAAAGCAAGTGTTTTTTGGAGGAAAGTTGATTCAGTAAATAGGTTCGTAAGTTTTGAAACGCTAATGTTTCCGTTTTTTCCAATTCCACACATACTAAAAAAGCGACTGCGCTTACACAAAAATGTGATTGCAACCAACCATTTACATTTTTTATGTTTGGACTGTTTAATGATGAAATTAAGATGTTTTTGTCGTTGTAAGTAGCAAAACCTCCATCTTTATTTTGAAACATAAGCCATTGATTGAAAGCTTCTTCGGTAGGAATTTCTTGTTTAGATAAACTTAAAAGGGCAAATGAAGACGAATCAGCATCTTCCAACCAAATTTTGTTGTAACTCCACAATTTAGAAGCCAATTGGTGTTTTTGAATGTATGCAATTGCTTCCGCAGATTCCATATTGAATTCGCTCAAAGTTTGTGTTACAAAACACGTTGCCCAAACATCACTTACGCCAGCATCGTTTAAAATATCATTCCAACTTCCATCAGAAATTTGGCTGTTTTTTAGAAATGAATCAGCACTTTCAACAGCTTCTTGAATTGTTGTGTTTGAATGTGATTCCAAACTTAATTTTTGTTGTGAATTGAACATGCTGATAAATCCTTTTATATTTAGGAAATGTGTTATTCCAGTATTATATAAACCGTCAATTTCGTTTGTCCAAAGTTGTGTGTTTTGTGAACTAAAATCAGCTTGTAATGCAATTGATTTGTCTAAATAATTTGTCGCTTTTTCGTATAAATTCTCTGCAATTCCTTTTAGATAGATGAGCTTTTTTTGTTCTGCAATTGTGTACGAATCAATCGAATCGTTTTCGGTTTGTAATTTTAGAATTAATTCATATTTTGATATGTTGAATTGCTCATTTTCAACATCTTCGGTGTAATCTTTGATGTCGTCAAATATCTGAAATGCAACATAAAAATATTTGTGAGAGGCGAGGAGCGAAGTGTATAATTCTTTGTCTTTTTTGTTTGATAGCTGAAACAAGCAATCAATCGCAATTTTACCAAAAGCACTTTTATAATCTGCCAACGCTTCAAACTCTGAAATATCGTTGATACTTTTCAGCGTTTTATCGAGTTTATAGGCTTTTGCATATTCAAACTTTCTAAGATTCCAGGTTTTCCAAAATTTAGGATTTTCACCAAAAAAACGACTTAATATTTTAATGGTTTCTTCTTGACATATATTCGCAATAAAATACTTTTTAAAGTTGTGTTTGCTGTTTTTATCATCAAATATGCGATCAATTAAAATTACAGCGCGATAGTACAGAAATCCAGCAATGGAAAGCATGTCTAATGTTTCTGTGTCATCAATCTGAAAATAATCTTTAAATAAATACGGATAATACACATAATAACTCGGATTTGCCGCAATAAATTCCTCGCTCACAATTTCATTTACAACTTCCGTTGGATAGCAATTGGATTCCAAATAGTTGCGCAAAGAAGCTGTAATTGTTGCAATTAATGCCTCCTTTTGACTGATGAGTTTTGTATAATATGGATTTGTTTTTAGCAGCAAATTAAGCGTGTTAGTATCCTGTCGATCAAAATATAGTATCTTGATCGACTAGAAATTAATAAGTATGTTTTATTCAAGTTTAATTTTGAAAACACTTAGTTCGATATTTTTAAAGAACTAAATTTTAGTTTTTTATTTTCGTTTTCTTTGCTCGCACAAAGAAAAGAAACAAAAGAAAGTGCGCTTTTCCAGAGGTATTTTTAGTTTTTCTTTTAAGGGAAAAACTAAAACCGCATGAATTTTTCTAAATTTTTTCCAAGGCTTCAAAAATTTTTAACGAAAAACTCCTACTATACTGCGGAAAAGACAAAACCACTGTTGATTTTTATATCGAATTCACGTTATTTACTTTTGGTTTTTTATTTCTTCTAAAACCTGTTTTTCGTCACTAGATAACGGAAATTTATACGAATCATTCCAATCGTTAACATTGTCAATTCGTCGAATGGCTTTTGAGAAATCTTTGTCCGTTTTAAAATTGGTTTCAACTTCTACAACTGCATCAATTGCTACTTTATTGATAATTAATTTTCCGATTAGAGCATACATGTGACTTTTCTTTTTGAGCGCGCCTTCTTTTGAATTTCGGACTTCGATAGAAGATAATGCCCAACGATCGTCGTTAAATTTTTGATATTTGATAATGCTTCGCACACTTTTTGTGAAAAACACAGGTCTGCTTCTTCGCAGTTTCGGATCGGATAATGAATTGATTTTTCTTAACTTCGTTTGATCCATTTCATAGCTAATTTCCATAAAAGCTAACGATTTTGCATCTAAATATACTTGTCCAATTCGCAAATGACGTAAATCGTTTTTGTCTTTTGGTTTGAATGCGATTTTATAAATTTTAGTTCCGTTGTTATTGAGCGTTCCTTCATAGCTAAACTCATAACTACCCATTTCTTTTTTATCTAAGAAGTATTTTTTTCGTTTTACAAAATCTCCTTTTTCAATAATCGCGTACACGCCGCCAATAGTGCTAAATCGGATATCCGAATAGTTTTTGGTACGTTCCGCAGTGATAATTTTTGTGCTGTAACTAGACGCACGATTTTTTAAATAACTTACAAAATCGACTTCAATCATCTCGATTCCTTTTTCGTCTTGTTGCATGGATTGTCTGAAAAAACCATACGAATTGTGCGGAACATCCATGTAGTTTTTGTCTATTCGGTCAATTGCTTTAGACAACGTGTCTTTTACGGCAAAAAGTTCAAGCACTACTTTCTCTAAATCTATTGCGTTGCTTGTTATGTAAATGGTGTCACGATTTTTAAAATTTTCAGCCGTAACTGTTTTTGAGATGTATGCAATGTGCGAAAGTGTAATTTGTTCCGCTTTTGCATCTTCGGGAAGTTTAAAGTATCCGTCGCTGTTGGTAATCAGTCCGTTAAGGAGATTGTACGAAATATGTACCGATTCAACAGGCATTTTGGTAATACTATCAACTACTATATTTTGTGCGTAAATATTGCTTCCTAAAATTAGGAAACATAGCTTTACTAGTGTAGCGCGTTTCATAAAAAAAGAGTTCTGTTATTTTTGTATTTTATCTAATATCGTACCAAATACGCCAAAGATGATGCTTTTGCTGTTTGCAGACATTCCTTTGGGATTGTATGAATCAATTTTTACGCCTCTGTATAGATTTTCTAAGTTTCTGCCAGGGTTTGCATACGTGTACGTTCCGTCGCTGTTTTGTTCGTAAAAATCACTTATCATAGATACGTTGTTATAGCTTTGAAATAACGATTTTTTGAAGTAATTCATATTCATATTAAAGTTAAAAACAGGCGCTTGTGTGTTCGTTATTTTGAACGGAAAGTTATAGTTTTCAATAGTATAAAATTTGAAACCTGTTACTTTTGTACTATCAGCCATTGCTGTAGTTTGTGTTTGCGCTTGAAGCGAAAAATTAAAAATAAATAGTGTCACTAAAATCAAAAAAACATTTTTTTTCATATCTAAAGTTTTTTGTAGACAGATTTATAGAAAGTTGAATTCTGCAAAAGAATTGTTCCGCTATAAACCTGCCTAAAAGTTAAGATTTATTCATAGAAATTTTAATAAACTTTGGTTAAAGTTTACTAGAAGTCTATTGTGTACCTAACATACGGAGTTGACTCGTACGGAAGATCCGCACCATCAGGATTTGGCGTTTCATCCATTCCTGCAGTCCATTCGTTCATTTCGAGTCTCTGTTCGAGTTCCTCAACTTTGAATTGCTCTAATTCATTCATAAATTAAAAATTTAAGTTAATAATTAGTCTTCTTCTTACTTAAATAAGCATCAACTTTTTCTTGAAGTAAAGGTATTGGAGTTTGTAGCGGATGCTGCTACACTAAAAGGTAGAAGTGTCGTTTAGTGTGCTAATTAGTTAATTTGAAAATGTAATAATCAGTATCTAACAACCATAAGACATCACAATTTCAATATAACTGACTTCTGTTTTATTGTGAATATCAGTCGTAATAATTTTAAGAAGAATTGATTTTATTTCATAAGGCGCAATCACTCCTTTATACATATACCTAGGAATCCACCAGCCTTCGCCTACATTATCCCAATCAGGAGAACGTTCTAAATTCATTTCCACGGCAGTTAATTCCCTAACTTTATCATAGTCTGTAGTCGGAATTCGATAAAAGATATCGTTTGCAGCTTTTAGTTTGATAAATGGCTTGTTTCCTTTCCATTTTGGGATGATACTGTCTGAATTTTTAATGCTTCCCCAATCGTTTAAGGTTTCAAGTCTGGTGTAATAAACTTCTATTTTTTTGAGATCGTTTCTGGGTTTTATTTTTAAAAGTTTATCGCCAATTTCATTAAATACAGCTTCGTGTAATAGTAGTGTATCTTTTTTGGTTTCTTGAGCTTCTATTTGAAAATTGAAAATTTCAAAGCTGTTTTTTTTAATTGAAAATTTAGTACTGCATACGAGCAAACCTTCATCACAAGTAAATCCAACATTCCATTGATGCTCTTTCTTTAAAAGGTAGCCACTAAAAACATAGCCTTTTACTCCTGATTTTGAAGTGACTAAAAACCACTTTCCTAAAATCTGTTTTTTATTGTCATTTACTTGCAAATCAATACCCGTATTTTCAATGAGTTTAATCGATGTACCACAATGAAATTTTCCAATACGTTCTGCATTTAAGTTTGGTTTATCTCTAACAACCAAACCATTTTCAGCAATGACCGAATAGAAATCTTGTGCAAAAACTTCGGTTACTAAAAGCAATAGAAAAGACAGAATGATTAGTTTGTTTTTCATTTCGATAATGTTACTCTCCCCAAATTAAGTATTTAGCGATACTTTCTGTTTTGTATTCAGAATTAAATTCATCTAAAATTTTTGATATTTTGTTAAGTCTAATAGAAACTTTATGTATTGCATGAGTCAAAGAGGTGTAATTTACAACTATTTGATTTTGTGCTTTTGGATGAAAAACTTCATGACTTGAATCACATTCAATAATGACATTGTTCCCTATTTTTTCAAATCTTGGAGCAGGATGACATTCTGATAAATGAAACGGTTCAAAATTTTCATTTAGTATTTTTTTCCAATCATTGATTTCACTTAACAATCCACAACATTGCGGAAATAAAACAAATTCGTCATTTATTTTTAAACCATATCCACCAAAAAATGCACACGAATCACTTATTGGTATATCTGAAATATGTAAGTCAATTGCTTTTTTTAAATCAAAAAGACTTAAATCAGTTAATCGATATTGATGCTGATTGAACGGCTTTAGATTTTTAACCTCTGAATAATTCCGTTCGATTAAAAGTTGATATTTTTTCTCAATATCAGTCATTCCTTCTAAATCAGGAAACTTAAAAGTTGGTAATTCAATTAATGGAGTCAATTCAATGTTCATAGTCTACTTTAATTTCAGCAGCACATTAATACTTCCTGCTAAAACTTCTTCTTCCGTATAGTGTTGAAAGTCTTTGTGAAGTGTGAGTTCTTTGAATTTACGGTACTTTTCAGAATCTTTTTCGCAAGTATCATAATCCAAGGAAACGACTTCATATCCTGCTTTTTCAAAGATTTCCAGATAGTTTGGTAATCGCAAACGATTGTGATAATCGAATTTTGTATGCTGTTGTTTCCATTCTTCCGCACTGTACTTTAAGAAGTCATAATACGAAAGAGAAGAATCGTTATACGCTCTGTGATCACTTGGCGAAATCATGTGTAAAATGTGTGCTGATTTCGGAAGGATTTTTGCGAAACTTTGATGAATTTTCAATAAATCTTCTGGTGGAATGTGTTCTAATACAAATCGTGAAAATACCAAGTCAATATGTTCATTCAAACGAATTGATGAATCAGCTAAATTCGTTTTTGGATAGTATTTTACATTGCTAGGTAACGCGTATTTGCCGCTTTCGGAAGCAATATTTATTTTATAATGCTCTTTGTAGTATGCGTTTAACTTGGCAATCGTTTTTGAATCGTAGTGTTCATTGATATCATAGGTTGATACACGCGAAACATCTGCAAAATGTGTGAAAAAATATGGGATTATTGGCGCCCAACCAGAGCCTAATTCCAATACCGTTTTTTCTTCCAAATCAATGCCTTCTTTTTCTAGAATGATCATGGCTTCTTTAAAAGAACGATCGTTGGTTTTTATCTTAAAATTAACGCTGTTTCTGTTGAGAAACTTCTGTAATTGGTGATAAATTCCGTAACCTAATGCATTGGGCAATACATTTAAGGTCTTAAAAATTAAAGATTTGGTTTTGTGATTCATATAAAGAATAAATTCATCTGCAAAATAACAAATAAAAAATGATTATTTTGATCTGTTTATTTTTATTAATTTAGATTAGTGAAACTCGATAGTGAGAAGTCAAAAAGACGAATTCAATATTGTAAGTTGAACTAATTCCACTGTAGAGAGGAATCTTAAATTTAACTCAACGATCATTTTATTTGATATTGCAAAAGAGAATCAATTTCTTTGCGATCAATTATTTTAGCTTACATATGCTCCATAAACTTATTTTTCAGCTTGGTGAACGCTTCCGAAATCCTTCCATAAGGAAATGGTTTACGTTTTTAAAACAGTCTGAAAACTGGTCAGTTGAAGAATTGGAAGCGTATCAATTCAAGCAGTTAAAAGAACTTGTTTCCCTTGCAGAAGCACACTCAGACGATTATAAAGAGAAGTTTGCAGCTTTTGATACGGCATCATTTTCTTCTTTGGCAGACATTGCACGATTGCCAATATGGTCTAAGGAAGATGTGTTGC
>NZ_JBGCDL010000401.1:0-28385 GCF_045105435.1 Kordia sp.
TTTGCCGAAATGTTCGATTTAGAATTTGGAGCAAAAATAATTGATACGCCAGGCATCAAAGGATTTGGAATTGTAGACATGGAAAAAGAGGAAATTGGCGATTACTTTCCAGAATTTCTAGCCTTAAAAAGCGAATGTAAATTCAATAACTGCATTCACATTGAAGAACCAAAATGTGCCATAAAAGATGCTGTTGATGAAGGTGAAATAGCTTGGTCGCGTTACAAAAGTTACGTTCAAATCATAGAAGGTGACGAAAACAACTATCGCGTGGACGAATTTAAAGAGCAATAATCTTTCTTTCAAAATGAATATAGATGAAATCATTTTTTCTTTACAGTTTATTCCTTTACTTTGGTTTTTACTATTAGATGAAGAAACTTCGAACAAAAGAAAGGTGTTTCTAAAATTCGTATTGATTTCAATAGTAATTTTGGTTTTCGGAATTGTTTATGAAAATTATATAACAGAACCTAAGAATTCACTTGTCTACTTTGGCTCTCAAGTGACATTTACATTTATAGTGTTGTACAAAATAATTCAAATTCCATACTATTGGATTTTCAAAAGAAGACCTGAAATTTTATCAGTGCCAAAAAGAAATATAGATATCATTCCGTCGTTAATTGTCATAATAGGGTCTGTAATTTTACCAATTGTAATTGACCGTTTTATTATTCAAAAATTTATGTAAACAATATTAGAAATGAAAGCAGTCATACAAAGAGTTACAGAAGCAAGCGTTACGGTTGATGAAAAAAAAGTAGCAGATATTGGTCACGGTTTGCTCATTCTTTTAGGTGTTGAACACGAAGATACACACGAAGATGTAAAATGGCTTTCCAATAAAGTCGCTCGTTTGCGCATCTTCAATGATGAAAACGGTGTAATGAATACGTCTTTGCTCGATACAAATGGAGATGCCATTGTGGTCAGTCAATTCACATTGCATGCAAGTACCAAAAAAGGAAGTCGCCCAAGTTACTTAAAAGCGGCAAAACCAGACATTTCCATTCCTATGTATGAAGCCTTTGTAACGCAATTGGAAAAAGATCTTAACAAAAAAGTGCAAACAGGAATCTTTGCTGCCGACATGAAAGTTGCTTTACTAAACGATGGTCCTGTAACCATTATTATTGACACAAAAAACAAAGAGTAGCTACCTATTAAGAATTTTTTTACGACGCTTATCAATTTTTTGTGGCTAAATTCATTACTTTTCTTATATTCGTGATGTATTCCCCCGAATATAAAAAATAATACGTATGCGCTTAAAAATATTGGCAATTGCTGTTTTTGTATGTTTTACATACACAGCAAAAGCTCAAGATGACCTCACAAGTTATCTTACACTTCCACAAGAACTGGCTGATAATGCAAATGCCGTGGTTCGACTTGCTGAAACTGTAGTTGATGTAAAAGCAATCAATGATGTTGAAATTTCTCAAAAACGAATTGTGACCGTCCTCAATGAAAACGGAATCTATAAAATAGGCGCTGTTGTTGGCTATGACAATGACATTCGTGTAAAAAATGTAGAAGTTAAAATCTACAACAAATTGGGGAAACAAATCAAAAAAATTCGCGAACGAGACTTTCAAGATATCAGTGCCGTTGATGGCGGAACTATGTATTCGGATTCGCGTGTAAAATACATGGATTACACACCTGTAGAATATCCGTTTACGGCCGTATTTACAAGTGTAACGCAATCACCAAACACTGCAAACATTCCAAGTTTTAATCCATTAGGTTATTATGTTGGAGTTCAAAAAAGCAGTTACAAAATAAAATATCCACTATCATTTACGGTGCATCGAAAAGAACTCAATTTGGAAGAATTTGGTGTTACAACAGATGATACAGAAGGGAAATTAATTTACACCATAAAAAATATTCCAGGCATAAAACCAGAAGCGTTAAGTCCGTCAGATACAAAATTGGAACCGCGTGTATTCTTTGCGCTCAACAAATTTAATTATGATGGCGTTACCGCCGAAATTAACAATTGGGAAGAATTTGGCGTATGGATGCATCAAAACTTACTAGAAGGTCGTGCAACGGTTGATGCGGCTACAAAAGCAAAAATTCTAAGCATGGTTGCAGGTGTAACTTCAGATCGTGAAAAATCAAAAATTGTATACGAATTCATGCAAAACAAAACACGCTACATCAGTGTGCAAGTTGGTATTGGTGGTTTTCAACCAATTCCAGCAGATGAAGTGGATAAAGTAGGTTATGGCGATTGCAAAGGCTTAAGCAACTATATGATGGCTTTGCTCAAAATTGTAGGTGTGGAATCGTATTATACACATGTAGAAGCCGGAAAAGAAATTGTTGATTTTTATGACGACTTTGCTTCCTTAGCACAAGGAAATCATGCCATTATTAATATTCCGAATAATGGAGATGATATTTGGTTGGAATGTACAAGTCAAAAATCGCCATTTGGTCATATTGGTGACTTTACGGACAACAGAAAAGTATTAGTAATCACTCCTGAAGGTGGAAAAATAAAACACACCAAAAAATATACTGCGGAAGAAAGTCTGCAAGAAAGTACAGGTGCGTACACGCTCAGTAATACAGGAAATATCAAAGCGGACGTAATTATTAAAACAAATGGAATTCAATACGACAATCGATATTATTTAGAAGATCGTTCCGATGTAGACAAAGACAAACATTACAAACAATACTTTCAAACAGTTAACAATGTCAATATTGACAACATCGAACTAAAAAATGATAAAGAAGCCATCGCATTTACTGAAAAAGTAGGTTTCAATGCAGATGCGTACGGTGTTGCTACAGGTGAGCGAATGCTATTTGCGCCAAATGCGTTTAACAGAGTTACGAGTATTCCTGATCGGTATCGAAATCGTAAATTCCCGCTCAAAATTCAACGTGGATATTACGACACAGACGATTACGAAATCAAATTGCCAAGTGACTACAAAATAGAAGCAATTCCAGAAGATGTAAGCTACGAAACCAAATTTGGAAGCTATACATTTTCAATCACAAAAAAAGACGATCAAACATTACAATACAAAAGAACGTTCAAAATAAAAGATGGTTTATATCCCAAAGAAGAATACAAAAACTATCGAAAATTTATCAAAAAAATTGTCAGATACGATGGATCCAAAATCGTATTAGTCAAAAAATAACACCCTAATAACACTAAAACACAGATGAAAAAACAGATGCTACTTGCGTTCGCGCTGCTTAGTTTTGTAACAATGCATGCGCAAGATTTTGAATTTGGAGAAGTATCCAAAGCCGAATTAGAAGAAAAAAAACATCCAAAAGATCCAGAAGCCAATGCTGCAATTCTCTATGAAAATATGTACATCACAATGCGTTACATTCAGGGAGAAGGATTTCAAGTAGAAACCAACGTACACAAACGTATAAAAATATACAACAAAGATGGTTTTGATATGGCAAACCATTCTATTGCACTATTCAAAGGAAGTGGCGAGCGCGAAAAAGTTGCAGGTTTAAAAGCATATACATACAACTTAGTCGATGGAAAGGTAAAAGATACCAAACTTAGAAAAGACGGAATCTTCAAAGAAAAACGAAGTGAGTATGTAGACATACAAAAAATTACCATGCCCAATATCAAAGAAGGTTCGGTAATTGAATATAGATACAAAATGATTTCTCCATACATTGGAAACATCAACGAAGTGAACTTGCAATACGGAGTGCCTGTAAATGAAATAAACGTAACTTTTGAAGCACACGAATATTTTGTCTACAAAAAACACTACAAAGGATATTTTAGAATTACGCCGAAAGAAACGAGTCGTTCTGGGAAAATAAGTATCAGTTCAAAATCAAGACAAGCAAGTGCTGCAAGGGTAACATCTAGTTTTAGTCAAGATGAAATCGACTTTACATACAACATTACAAAATACAATCTAAAAAATGTACCAGCACTCAAGGATGAAAGTTTTGTGAGTAACATTGAAAACTACCGAAGTGCCGTAAAATTTGAATTGGCGCAAACGCAAATGCCAAACGATATTCCTCAATTTCTTGCAAAATCGTGGGATAATGTCGTGAAAACAATCTACAGCAGTAAAAACTTCGGCGGACAATTAACAAAAACGTCGTACTTTAAAGAGGATGTAAATACAATTATTGCGAGCGCTTCTACCGATATGGAAAAAGCAGCAAAAATTTATACCTATGTACGCGACAGAGTTAAATGGAATGGAAACTACGGTAAATATGCAGAAGTTGGTCTTCGCAAAGCATACAAAGACAAAACAGGAAATGTAGCAGACATGAACTTAATGTTGACTGCAATGTTGCGCCATGCGGGAATCAATGCGAATCCTGTAATTTTAAGTACGCGTTCACACGGAATTAGAATGTTTCCAAGCTTAGAAGGATTTAATTATGTAATTGCTGCAATTGAAGTAGAAAACGCCGTTGTTTTATTAGATGCCACAAACTATTACGGTGAGCCAAATGTATTGCCAATGCGCGCCTTAAACTGGTCAGGAAGATTGATTCGTAAAGATGGAAGTTGGAGTCAAATCAGCTTAATGCCAAAAGAAACCGCTTTGCGTGCCACAATGATCAATGTCACTTTAGATGAAAATGGAGACATTACAGGGAAACAACGAACGCAATTTACTTCGCACAATGCGCTAAACTTCCGCGAAAGTTACTCGGAAGCCGATAAAGAAGATTATTTGGAGCGACTTGAAAATAATATTGAAGACATAGAAATTGAAGATCATAAAGTAACAAACTATAAAAAGTTAGGCAAACCTGTTTTAGAGTCATATTCGTTTGAAAAAGAATCGCAAGGAGAAGTAATAGGTGATAAAATGTACTTTTCGCCATTATTCTTCTTAGCAACATCTGAAAACGTATTCAAAGCAGAAGAACGTGTATATCCAGTAGATTTTGGATATCCTTGGAAACGAAAAATTATGATGAACATTCAATTGCCAGAAGGATATGAAGTAGAATCATTACCAGAAGCAGCAGTCGTAAAAATGCCAGAAGGTTTGGGTACGTATTCGTTCAATATTTCTAAAACGCCTACAGGAATAAGTGTGGTAATGAGCAAAGAAGTAAGCTCAGCTGTCATTACGCCAGACAAATACGGAGCATTGCGCGAATTCTACAAAATGTTAGTAGAAAAAGAAACGGAAAAAGTAGTGCTAAAGAAAATTTAATTCACGGAAAAACTATATTTTTACAAGTGACTTTATAACACGTTTATAAAGTCACTTTTTTTAGTAAAAAATGTAATATAATTTCTTCTAAATTGTCACATCGAGCGCAGTCGAGATGCTCTCAAAATATAGTTTTAGATGAAAATGGATTAGAATAGTAGTTAAAACAAATCTTATGAACCTAAAAGCAGCACAACTAGACGTAGATACGTGGATAAAAGAACACGGAGTTCGCTATTTTAACGAATTAACAAACATGGCGCAACTCACAGAAGAAGTTGGAGAAGTAGCACGCATCATTGCCCGACGTTACGGAGAACAAAGCGAAAAAGAAAGTGACAAAGACAAAGACTTGGGCGAAGAATTGGCAGATGTCGTCTTTGTAGTTTTGTGTTTGGCAAATCAGACAGGAATTGACTTGCAAGAAGCATTCGATAAAAAAATGGATAAAAAAACAAAACGCGATCACGATCGTCATCACAACAACGAAAAATTAAAATAAAATGTCATATCGAGCGCAGTCGAGATAGCTCAAGAATACAAATTAAGTTTTTACAAAAAAGAAATAATGAACATAAAGCTTCAAAAATCAACGCTACACAAGCAGTCAAACATTGCAATCACAGGTTCTAAAAGTGAATCTAATCGTTTGTTATTATTACAAGCTTTATATTCAAACATAAGCATTGCAAACATTTCCAATTCGGATGATGCTACGCTAATGCAAAAAGCACTAAAATCAACTGATAGCGTAAAAGATATTCATCACGCAGGAACTGCAATGCGTTTCTTAACAGCGTATTATGCAACACAAAATGGACAAGAAATTACACTCACAGGTTCGTCGCGCATGCAAGAACGTCCTATAAAAATTCTCGTAGAAGCATTACAACAATTAGGCGCGGACATTACATATACAAACAACGAAGGATATCCGCCATTACACATAAAAGGGAAAAAACTACAAGGAAATCAAGTGACGCTGGCAGCCAATGTAAGCAGTCAGTACATTTCTGCATTACTACTCATTGCGCCGACATTAGAAAATGGATTAACGCTTACGCTGGATGGAAAAATTACGTCGGTTCCATATATAAAAATGACACTTTCATTGCTAAACGATCTTGGCGTAGCAACTAATTTTGAAGGAAACACCATCACAGTAGCACGATTTGAAACGACAGAAAAGGCAAAAGCGTTTACGGTAGAATCTGACTGGAGTTCGGCTTCGTATTTTTACAGTCTCATCGCGCTAAGCGAAATTGGAACGACCATAGAATTGTCGTCATACAAACAAAACAGTCTGCAAGGTGATTCGTGTTTAGCGGAAATTTATACCGAATTTGGTGTTGAAACTACTTTTGGAGAAAACACCATTGCATTGACAAAAACACGGGAAGCGACTCAAGAAACGATCAAGCTTGACTTAAAAAACGCACCAGATATTGCACAAACCATTGCTGTAACCGCTTTTGGATTGCAATTATCTTGCGAAATGATCGGATTGCACACATTAAAAATAAAAGAAACCGATCGTTTGGTCGCGCTCAAAACCGAACTTGAAAAATTAGGTGCTGCTGTAGACATTACAGACGCGACTTTATATTTGCACAAAGCCGCTTCTATCAACGAAAATATCACGATTGAAACCTACAAAGATCATAGAATGGCAATGGCTTTTGCGCCCTTAGCATTATGTGTTTCTATACACATTGAAAAGGCAAATGTAGTGTCGAAATCGTTCCCAGATTTTTGGTCAGATTTACAAAAAATAGGCGTTAAACTCATAGAAATATAAAAAAACTCACTAAATACTTGACAACGCCTATGTTGAGATTGTATATTTGCCATTCTTAAAAAATAATTTAAAAGACTTATGGCAAAAAAGCTATCGCATTTTAATTTTGATCTTCCTGAAGATTTATTAGCTGAATATCCTTCTGAGCACAGAGATGAAGCACGTTTAATGGTGTTAGATCGTGAAAAAAAGACGATTGAACACAAACGTTTCAAAGATTTAGTAGATTACTTTGATGAAGGAGATGTAATGGTGTTGAACAATACGAAAGTATTTCCAGCAAGACTCTTTGGTAACAAAGAAAAAACAGGAGCGCGCATTGAAGTCTTTTTATTAAGAGAATTAAACGAAGACCAACGCTTATGGGATGTTTTAGTAGATCCTGCTCGTAAAATAAGAATCGGAAACAAATTATACTTCGGTGAAGACGAAAGTTTAGTTGCTGAGGTTATTGATAATACAACGTCAAGAGGTCGTACGCTACGTTTCTTATATGACGGTTCGTATGAAGAATTCAGAACAAAATTAGGGGAACTTGGACAAACGCCACTTCCAAAATACATCAAAAGAGATGTAGAGCCAGAAGATGAAGAACGTTACCAAACAATCTATGCAAAAGAAGAAGGTGCAGTTGCTGCGCCAACGGCTGGTTTACACTTCTCAAAGCACTTATTAAAGCGTTTAGAAATTAAAGGAATTGACTTTTCGGAAATTACACTTCACGTAGGTTTAGGAACATTTAATCCTGTAGAAGTAGAAGATTTGTCGAAACATAAAATGGATTCAGAAGAATTAAAAATTGAATCACCTGCTGTAGTAACAGTAAACAATGCTAAGAAAGAAAAGAGAAAAGTATGTGCTGTAGGAACTACGGTAATGCGTGCTTTAGAAAGTTCTGTTTCTTCTGATTTGACATTGAACGAATATGAAGGTTGGACAAACAAATTTATCTTTCCTCCATACGAGTTTAGTATTGCAAACTGTATGATTACAAACTTCCACACGCCAAAATCAACGTTATTAATGATGGTTTCTGCCTTTGCAGGTCACGATTTCATCTTAAAAGCGTATGAAGAAGCAATAAAAGAAGGATATCAGTTTTACTCTTACGGAGACGCAATGTTGATTCTGTAAATAGAAAACACATAAAATATATGCAAAATCCTGTCCTTGACAGGATTTTGTTTTTTAAAATAATGATTGTTAGATTTAAAACTGGAAATGAAAGAAATAATAATCGGTATTGCAATTGGAGATGCTTTTGGAGCTGGAGTTGAATTTCAAGATAGAGATTGGATACGCGAAAATGTAGATTTCACACGTTTTGTAAGTGCCAGAAATCAAATTCCAGTTAGAGAGGAAAAAAAGGAACTATTCATAAAAAATTACAACGATTGGGATTATACGGATGATACAGAAATGACCATCGGAATGCTAAAAGCGTTAATTTCTCAAGAACCATTCACAGAAGATTTACTCGTAAAAAGTTGGAAGGAAGAATATAAAAAAGGAGAAGCCGAAAAAGGATATGGCAGAAACGGTCATGGATCAATGAGTTGGTATTACTCTGGAGAAAAAACGATAGACGAAATACGAGATTTTCAGCGAAACCGAAACAATCCGGGAAATGCGCCCGCAATGCGATCGGTTCCATTAGGATTAATAACAGAAAATTTAATCAATGAATATGCTTCCATCAATGCAAAGGCAACGCATCCAAATATCAATGCAGTCATATCAAGTCAACTAATTGCAAGAGCTACCGAATTTCTTTTAAAGAAAAACGGAGACAAAAACTCGATCATTGCATATTGTAAAGACACTGTGGAATTGAATTCAGAATATGAGGAATATTTGAATCAAGTAGCATCTTTAGGGAATTACGATGATTTAAAAGAAGATGATTTTGCAGTTTTATGTGGTGCACAACCGATTGAAGCACCATATTTCTTGCCAGGAATAAAAGGTGTTCCTTCCGATTCAAAATTCACCACTGGAAGTGTATTGTACGTTCTAAAGAATAGTGTAAGTGCTATGGATGCATTGCAAAAATCAATTCGATTAGGCGGCGATGTGGATTCTGTCGCTTCAATCACCACAGGAATTATGGCAGGATTGCATGGTTTGGACAGCATTCCAAAGTTTATGCTAGACAAAGTAGAAGGAACGCAGTATTTAATAGAAATTGCGGGAGAATTTGAAAAACGAATACAATGATTTTTAAAAGTAAAACGATACAGACAGAATTATCTAAAGAAGCAACACTTGCTAAAATTGAAGCGATTACAAAACCGTTTGACATAAAAAATACGTTCAATTTTAATACGGACGAAAGTCACCAGTTTGAAGGTCAATTTGATGATTTTTCATTTACGCTTTTCCCATTATTTAATTATGGATTGAGTCAATTATTACGACCTAAAATACTTGGTAAAATAGAAACTTCTGATACAAATACGATGATAAAGTTAGAATTTCATTTGCCAAAAAGCATGCTGTACTTACTAGTATTAATAATGGGTTTTGTACTGTTTTTATTGACAAAAGAAGCAATTGATAGTAACAAAATGATGATATTTTCAGCAATAACGGTCTTAGTATTGTATTTTGGATATGTATACAAAGTGAACAAAGCGGTGCACATAATTGAATCGGAATTGATAACAACCGATTAATTACTTCTTGCTATATAAAAACGATATTCAGAACATGCTGCGTATACAATTTATATGATTTTTTTATTAACTTTAGTCTTTCTTTTTAAATTACACAAACTTCAAAATACAACTTTCTACATGCGTACTTTTTCATTCAATCACATAGCGCTTTCTGTCAAAGATGTCAATGAATCTGTTGCGTTTTACCAAAAAGTACTTCAATTGGAAGAAGTTGAAAATACCGCTTCAAACTCAAAAACAAGATGGTTGTCTCTCTATGAAGGAAAGCAACTTCACTTAATTCCACGTCCAGACTTTGAAATAAAAATCAACAAAGCGGTACATTTTGCGTTGGCAACAGCTGATATAGATGCGTTTGTAAAATATCTGAAAGAATTAAAAATTGAGTATTCCGATTGGATTGGTACAGCAAACAAAGATTACGTCCGAAAAGATGGAATAAAACAAGTATATTTTCAAGATCCAAACGGATATTGGATTGAAATAAATGACGATATCTAACAAGATAACTTTACAATTATGAAAACGTACGCACTTAATTATTTGGGGCAACTCTGCTTGGTGGCTTCGATTTAGTTTTCTTTGAATATGCTAATATCTATAATTAGCTATTCATACAGAATTACTAACCAAAAACACATGTACACTTTTATTCGATTTGTTTTTTGCTAAATTTAATCCTTTAGTTTGCAACTCCTTATCCTGTAAAATGTTGTGTGCATTCTGAAACAATAACCATAAACATCACACTATGAAAACAAGTATGCTACATGTATTTCTTTGTTTGTTACTCACAAGCAATGCTTTCGCTCAAAGCGGAAATGAAAAAGTTACCGCAATAAAAGTCAAAGCAAATGCTACGGTTTCGTATCAAGGTAATTTGTCTGACGGACAACAAATTGCTGATTTATCATGGGCTTCTAACAGTAGTGTTGCGTGTTTTCCTGCAACTCAAAACCAAAAATTTACTGGAAATCATGTGTTCTATTCCACAACGATTCCGAAGCGTTCTGAAATGTTTATCAAAGTCATTCCGAAAAATAAAAATCAAAACTTTAGCCTGTATGCGTATCAAGTTGGTTTAACAAATGAACAATTACCACCAAATTTAAGTAGTTGTATTACGTGTGAAGCTGACTCAAAATGGGATCGTAATTGGAAAGGGAAAACGCAAGATCACACTAGAAATGTGCGCGTAAATGCGATCAATCGTCCGTATAAAATAATGATTGGTGTTGTTGGTGCAGAAGGATTGACTGCCGGCGATTTTACCTTAGAAATAAAACTAAATGGTGGAGAAGAAATAGTACATACTGCACCTAATATCAAAGCAGTAAACATTGTAACAAAAGGCGCAATTACGAGAACAAGTGGAAATCTAAATTCGGGTGCTATTATCAGCGATTTATCATGGGCTTCCAATAGTAGCGTGGCGTGTTTTCCTGCGACTCAAAACCAAAAATTTCGAGGAAATCATGTTTTATATTCAACAACGATTCCGAAGTATTCTGAAATGTTTATCAAAGTCATTCCAAAAAATAAAAAGCACAACTTTAGTTTGTATGCATATCAAGTTGGCGTTAATAATGAGCAATTGCCACCAAAGTTAAGTAGTTGTGTAACTTGTGAGGCTGACCATAAATGGGATCGTAAATGGCGAGGAAAAACCCAAGATCATACCCGAAAAGTACGTGTAAACGCTATCAATCGCTCCTATAAAATAGTTATTGGTGTTGTAGGCGCAGAAGGTTTAACGGAAGGCGATTTTGACTTAGAGATTGAAATTAAAAAGCGATAATTGGCAATTTTTCCAATTTTAATCGCTTCATTTTTAAATTAATATATTGATGCTCTAACAAAATTAGAAACTCACAAATTCTTCCTATTTTTGCAGCATGGAGCAAGCAGTAAAGAAGGACATACGTGCATTAAGCAAAGAACAACTTCGCGATTTTTTCGTAACGGAAGGCGACAAAGCATTTCGTGGAAATCAAGTATACGAATGGTTGTGGCAAAAAGGCGCGCATAAATTTGAAGACATGACCAATGTTTCCAAAGAAACGCGTCAAATGTTGGAGGAAAACTTTGTTATCAATCACATTCGTGTAGATAAAATGCAACGTAGTAATGATGGTACCATAAAAAATGCGGTGCGCTTGCATGATGGTTTAATTGTGGAATCGGTATTAATTCCTACGAGTTCACGAACAACGGCTTGTGTATCAAGTCAAGTTGGTTGTAGCTTAGACTGTAAATTTTGCGCTACATCGCGTTTAAAACGCATGCGGAATCTGAATCCTGATGAAATCTACGATCAGGTAATTGCCATTGATCAACAAAGTAGATTATATCAAAACAGACCATTATCAAACATTGTATTCATGGGAATGGGTGAACCGTTAATGAACTACAACAATGTGCTACAAGCAATTGACAAAATAACTTCGGAAGAAGGCTTGGGAATGTCGCCAAAACGAATTACAGTTTCAACTTCTGGCGTGCCTAAAATGATCAAAAAAATGGCGGATGATGAAGTCAAATTCAAATTGGCAGTTTCGTTACATTCTGCAATTGATGAAGTGCGAACGGAAATTATGCCATTCAACGAACACTTTCCATTAACGGATTTAAAAGAAGCATTGGCGTATTGGTACGATAAAACCAAAAATAAAATTACGTATGAATATGTAGTTTGGGACGGAATCAACGATCAGCAAAAAGATATCAATGCGTTAGTGAAATTTTGTAAAGATGTGCCGAGTAAAGTCAATCTTATAGAATACAATCCAATTGACGACGGACAATTTCAGCAGGCGAGTAGTAAGGCAATTGATCGTTATGTAAATTCACTAGAGCAAAACGGAATCACAGTAACCGTAAGACGTTCACGCGGAAAAGACATTGATGCAGCTTGTGGGCAATTGGCGAATAAGGAGTAGTTATCAGTTGTCAGTTGTCAGTTGGTTCAAAGAAATTATACAGTGAATCTCAACGCTAACGGGAGTTTAAAATTCGTGACCGCAATCAAGCTAAAAACATGTGGGTAAACAGTTATCAGTTTTCAGTTGTTTCAAAGAAAATCTATAGTGAATCAGCTAAAACCCCAAGAAACACAGAAGAGTAAATAAAAGTCTAACGCTAGCGTGAGTTTTTCAACTCGTGCCGATAAACAAGCTAAAAATATTCGTGAATTCGTGGTGGGTAAACAGTTTTCGGTTTTCAGTTGTTTCAAAGAAAATCTACAGTGAATCAGCTAAAACCCAAGAAACACAGAAGAGTAAATAAAAGTCTAACGCTAGCGTGAGTTTTTCAACTCGTGCCGATAAACAAGCTAAAAATATTCGTGAATTCGTGGTGGGTAAACAGTTATCAGTTTTCAGTTGTTTCAAAGAAAATCTACAGTGAATCAGCTAAAACCCAAAAAAACCACAAGAGTAAGCAAAACAAACAGTCAAATCAATAAAAAAACAAAAAAAAGCCTCTAAAGTAAAAACTTCAAAGGCTTAAAATATTTTTATAAATTATGTTTTTATTGTTTGACTACTTTATAAGAACTCACTGAGTCTCCAATAGTAACAACCATAATATAAGTACCTGCTCTTAACGAAGAAATGTCTATTTGTTTAGTTGCTAATACACTTTCATCAATACGCATTACTTCTTGACCAAATAAATTGATCACTTCTAGCTTATTAATAGGTAACGTACTATCAAACTGTACTATTCCTGTGGTTGGATTTGGATAATACTTAAAACTATTCGCATTTACTTCTTCTACAGACAAAGGATCTGCTTCGGTCGTAAAACTCCAAATAGGAGAATTCACCGCGTCTCCACCAACATTCTTTGCAACAATTTGCCAGAAATATTGCGTATCATATTCCATTCCTGTAATATCTACAGTTACGTTTCCAAGTGTTCCAAGCAGCGCTAAGGTTGTCGCAGAATCACCTAAATATACATCGTAAGCCGTTGCAGGATCTCCAGTTGCAGCTGCTTCCCAAGCAAACGTTACAGAGTTATCAGGAGCTCCATCCATATTATCATCAGCAGGATCAATAACAACACCCATAGCCATATCAGCAGGCGTTGGAGTTGTTGCAGGATCTGGTGCGCTTGCATTTGCAATCATATCTATATTATCAAGAATCCAACGGTCACCATCATTATTTTCCAGAACAAAAGCAACATAAATAGCTTGTCCTGCATATGCTGATAAATCGACAGTATGTTGTGCTAAAGGTCCACCAGACCAGACATCAGTTTCTGATTGTGTATCTACAATTGTAAAATCGGCATGTGTCGTTTGACTCATCCCTGTAGAAACTCTTACTGTATAGGTAGAACCGTAATCGGTGGCAAAGCTATCCGATTGATCAAACGAAAGAATAAAATTTGTTGCATCTACGGTAAATTGTGGCGTTACGAGCCAATCTTCAGCGTTTCCGCCAACTACAGCTTCCCAATTAACAAAGGCAACATTATTAGTGGCTCCATCATTTACTTGCCAACTTTCAACAGTTCCAAGTCCATTAGTTCCAACAAAACTGGTCCAACCAGCAGGAATCATCGCATTGGTTTCAAAGTCTTCGGACAATTGTGCAAATCCAAATTGGTAAAATACTACTAAAAGTAGAAAAGTAATTTTTCTCATAATCAAGGCTTTATATGTTTATACTCATAAAGTTATAAAAAAAAGCTAACTAAAGTAAATTCCTATATTTTTTAGGGATAATAGGAGTATTTTTAGGGATAATTTAAAATAAGTATGAGTATTTTAACTTTTCAAAAAGAAATTATAGGCCAAAACAAACCTGAATAACAGTTGCTGTAAGACGTTCATGCGGAAAAGATATTGATGCAGCTTTTGGGCAATTGGCAAACAAAGAGTAGTATTTAATTTGAATGTATCATAAATAATAATTTCTTAAAAACCCTTCTAAAAACTATTGAGCTTACTCTACTTCAATTTCTAAAGGAGTAAAAGTTCTTCCTTCAAATGCAGGATGATTTTTTCCGTATTTATCAGCTTTAAAAATAGAAGTATTTGTTGTTGTCGGATTTTGATATTGCCATACAATTGTTTCTGATTCATTTATTTCATAGAGTGTTCCTGCGCCTCCAGCAATAATAAGTGTATTGCCATTGGGCAATCTTTTAGCTCCAGAAAGTCGCGCAGAAAAAATAAGATCATTGTCATAAGACCAAATAGAAGTCTCTGGAAGATTTACCGTATTAGGTGTCAATTCATAATTTCCATTGGAAAGTTGTGGAATTAAAACTTCGTCAACAGACGATTTATCTGCGAATTTATTGTTGTTGAAAACCAAAAAATTTCCACCGTTATTTATGGTGTTTCCAATCCAAGTGACATCATGTTGTCCAAATAATTGTTGGTTTTCAGAGTTGCCAGTATCGTAGGCTATCGGATTTCCCCATCGATATAACAAATCGCCACCTTTATTGCTATTTCCGCCTAAATTTGATGCAGCTTCTGCTGTAGTAGTGCTATGATCTATCAACCAAAATTCATTAAAAACTCTGGAGCTTACGGCAATTTGATCTAATTCTTCAATGTAAACAATAGAATTCAAATGATTAAAATTGGCATCACCAGCAGAAAAATTAATATTGATTAATTCTGGATGCTCAGCAACAATTCCGAAATTTTCTTTCGTTGCATCGTGATCTTGAATCAAATGATCCCAAACAGACCATTCCCAAACAATAGCTGCTTGATTATTTTCCAGTGGTTTTATCTCTATAATTTTACAAGGCCATACTTTATTTTGAAATAATAAATTCGGTTTTCTACCTTTTGCAATGGCTTCGTCTACTGTTTTATATTCCCAAACCAATGCAACTATATTGCCGTTTGGTAACAATGCTAAATCATGGTGCAATACGTAATTTGGAGTGTTATATTCCCAATACCAAATTTGGTCACCTTCAAAATTCAAAATTTCGATAGCTCCAGTAGCGCCGCCGCTTGTAAATTCAGAAACATCTTGTCGCAACGCTCTCACCAAATTCCCTTCATTCGTCAAATATGAAATTAATGCGCTTGTTTCAGATTCCCATTTGTGAACCACAAAACCTTCATTGTTGATAAGAAATGTATTGGTTGAACCCAAAGGGGAAAGTAATGTATACGCGTCATAAATATCATCTTCATACACAGCTACATTGTCGTTGAGTACAACAGGAGTAGTAGGTGCAATGGCGTCATCACTTTTACAATTAAAAATAAATAATATGCAAAATGAGATTAAAAACGGGGCTATTTTTTTTTTCATAAATATAAAAATACGAACTATAATAAAAAGTATAATCCTGAAACACATTATAAAAATGTAATGTAAAAATCAGAATTATACTTTTATCTATCTAAACTATTTTTAAGATTACTTCATAAGAATCTTAAAAGTTTCTGTTTTATCATTAATACTAACTTTTGCAAAATAAACGCCTGCATCAAGTCTATTAATATCAATTTCATGAACATTTGTAGACAGCTCAGAATTTAAAACTTGTTGTCCTAAACTATTGTATAATATAAAGTTTGACATGTTTTCACTAGCTTGCATTGTTAACACTTTTGTATCATAATTGATAAAATGTTGAAAGTTGCTAGCATCAAATTCCTCAACTCCTAACGTTTCTGTAACGTCTAAACCTAAAACTATTAAAAGATTGGCAGAATTCGTAGTAGTTGCACGAACAGCTACATAATAGGTGCCATCAGATGGTGGAGTAAAAGTTTCTGTAGCATTGTATGCCTGTGTAATTAGGTCATTACCAGTATTATCTCCAAAATCTCCTGACTGTGTAATATTTGTATAGGTTCCTAGTAATAATTGATATGTTGCTGTGGACGATTGCCCATCTGTAATATATAATTCAAAACTTTCGTCAGAAACTGTATTAAGATCAAAAGCATTGTACGTTACTTGTATACCATACGTATTAATTGTGGTCATGTCCATTTTTTTAGAAAATAACCAATCATTTTTCGCTACTTCAGTAGCCGCTTGTGGAAAAACAACCATAAAGTTATCATCTGCTCCATCTCCATCTAAATCGTTGACATTGCTATTAAATTGCCATATAGGACTTATCATATCTGCATCTTCAAATCCCCAACAGTCTAAGATCGTTCCATCTGAAAAATCTTCCGAAAATGGAAACGTTGCGGATGCGCTACAATCTCTTTGCGATCTAAATCCAATTGGACCAACCCAATTACTATCTCCATTAGAGCCACCACAATTGGTGCGAATGTAAAAATCATAATTAGTATTAGGCGTCAATCCCATAAATACATAATTAGGTGTTGCAATATTAGAAACCAACGTTCCTGTTCCTTGGGTAAAACCGTCTGCTCCCCATTCTATTTCCCAAGTTGGAGTTCCTGTATTGGTATCTGTCCAGCTTAAATCGAAAGTAGTTGAAGTAGAAGCGCCAGCAACAAACCCAGATGGCTCTATACAAACGGCAGCAGCTTCAGTTAGTGTAAAATCAAACCCGGAAGAACTCCATCGGTTGTCCCAAACAATATAATATGTGGTGTTTGCAACGGTATTAAATGTTGCTTCAGACAAATAATTTCCACCTGGATAGTCAACATCATCGCTTCCTGAAACGCAAACGAGCGCTCCACAAATTCCTTCATAAATTTGAAGTCTTGTGTCTCCGTTCAAGTTATCGGGTAAAATATTAGAAGATACTGTTGCTGAACCTGACGTTAATGGTGTATATGTATACCATTCGGCAGCAGCACCTGTTGTAGTTGCTCCAGAACAAATAGTTGTGGTGCCCTCTGTTCCGTTTACAGCTGTCACAGTGTATGTTCCGGCAGTAATGGCAGTTGCAGTTGCACAGGTATCTTGAGCAATTCCTTTAAAAGTAAAGAATAAAGAAAATAAAAGCAATAAAGTAATTTTTTTCATATCGAGGAGTTTTTTATTTTTAAGTCACTAAATTAATTAAAAAATGCAGAATTTCAGTATGTTACAGTTATTTTTATACTGTTGTAGATCTGTTTTAGCAATTGTGCAGAAAAGGAGTAAAATTTTCAGACTTCCAAAAAATCAAGTGTAATTTCAATATTATATTCAAACGACGAAAATAAAACGACGAATTACATCGAATAACTGTTTGAATCTTGTTAAAAAGGATACAAATCATCGAATTTGTTAATATCTTTGCAGCCGAATGAAAGTAGTTGCGCAGATAAAACAACCTATTCTTAAAGAAATGGAACTCTTTGAAAAAAAGTTTTCCAGTTCTATGACTTCAAAAGTCGCGCTACTCAACCGAATCACACACTATATCGTAAACCGTAAAGGCAAGCAAATGCGCCCAATGTTTATCTTTTTGGTGTCAAAAATGGCTTCTGACGGATTGGTAAACGAACGTACCTATCGTGGCGCTTCTGTAATTGAATTAATTCATACTGCAACTTTGGTCCATGACGATGTGGTAGATGATTCCAACAGAAGAAGAGGTTTTTTCTCCATTAATGCCTTATGGAAAAATAAAATTGCCGTATTAGTAGGCGATTATTTACTGTCGAAAGGATTATTATTATCTATTGACAATGGCGATTTTGATTTGTTGCGAATTATCTCTGTTGCTGTGCGCGAAATGAGTGAAGGCGAATTGTTACAGATTGAAAAAGCGCGTAGACTAGACATCACAGAAGAAATCTACTATGAAATCATCCGACAAAAAACAGCTACTTTAATTGCCGCTTGTTGCGCTATGGGCGCACAATCGGTAAACGCGCCAGAAGAACAAGTAGAGCGCATGCGCTTATTTGGAGAATATATCGGAATGGCTTTTCAGATAAAAGATGATTTATTTGATTATGGACAAACGCAAATTGGAAAGCCTACAGGAATCGATATCAAAGAGCAAAAAATGACACTTCCGCTCATTTATGCATTGAATCATTGTACCAAAGAAGAGAAAAAATGGGCAATCAATTCTGTGAAAAATCATAACAAAGACAAAAAAAGAGTTAAAGAAGTCATTGCTTTTGTAAAAAAAGTGGGCGGATTGGAATATGCAGTAACCCAAATGAAAGCGTACCAAGAAAAAGCGCTCGAACTCCTTAAAACCTACCCGCAATCCACATATAAAGATTCATTAGTATTGATGGTAAACTACGTGATTGATAGAAAAAAATAATTTTTTTCTACATGCAGACAACCATTTGCATAAAAATTGCGTCTATGTAAATAGAAAGCAACCTGTATAGTGAAAGTTATTCAATTACATCTACAAGAAACACAACTCATAAAACGAGCAAAGCGCAACGACCGAAAAGCGCAGCAAACGTTATATGCACAACACGCACCAAAAATGTTGAGTGTTTGTAGGTATTACATTGCTAACGTTCATGATGCTGAAGAAACAATGCTTTCAGGATTTTTCAAAGTATTTACACAATTAAAAACTTACCAAAACAAAGGAAGTTTTGAAGGTTGGATTCGGAGAATTATGATTCGAGAATCAATTTCGTTTCTTCGGAAAAAAAATCCGTTAGTTAGTGTAGAAGAAATTGAAAGCTACACAGAAATAACCGAATGTGAAGTACATGTAAATGCTGGCGTTGAAGAAATTCAGAAAGCAATAGATGCGTTACCACAAGGATATCGAATTGTATTTAACTTATATGAAATAGAAGGGTATAAGCATCACGAAATTGCCGAAATGCTCAATATTTCTGTTAGTACATCAAAAACGCAACTATTCAAAGCAAAAAAAACGCTTCAAACACAACTACGATCAAAAAAAAACAGAGCTAATGAAATCGCATGATATAAAAAACAGACTAGAAGAGCGTACGATAGCAGTATCTGAAAACTCGTGGGAAAAGCTGGCAGGGAAACTTGATGCGAATGATCAAAAGAAACGCGGAAAAAAGTTTTACTATCCGTATGCAGCTTGTTTGGCATTACTAATAAGCGCATTTGTGTTTATGTTTCTAAAAAATGATGGAATTGCAATTGATGAAACGATTGTTGATGTCGAAAAAACCATCAAACAAAATAAAGAATCAAAAACACCAATCATTCTAAAAGAAGAAATTGATCACATCACATTCAAAGAAGTATTGGTAGAATCGGAAGAAGTAAAACAGCCGAAACAATTAAAATCGACTGTAACTAAAAAAACACAATCGATCACAAATCAAACAAAAAAACAACTCGAAACTGAATTGCAAAAAGAAGTTAAAAACGCAATAGTTATCAATAAAATAGACACTGTACTAAAAGAAGCGCCAAAAAAAATAGAAACAATTGTAGCGCAAGAAGAAGTTGAGTTGAATTCAGATAAAGAATTAAAAGCTTCTATTGCAGCGTTATCCGCAGAAGAAAAAGTGGAAATTACCTTTCAAGAAATTGATCAATTGTTGAAAGAAGCACAAGGATATCTTAAAGAATTAGACGTGAAAAAAGAAGAAACTACCGTTTTACGATTCGCAACTGCAGACGAATTATTAAACGATGTAGAATACGAATTAGACATGTCATTTAAGCAAAAAGTATTCGAACTCATTAAAGAAAAAGTCAAAAAAAGAAACACTGTTGTCGTGAAAGATTAATAACGAAACAGTAAAGAAAATCATCAAATCATCATAAAAAAAACGAACATGAAAACAAGTACATTGTATTTATGCCTGGTATTCCTATGCGCAAGTTTTAGCATGCAGGCACAGCAAAAAGATGGAAACATCATCAAAAAAAGACAAGATTCTACCGCAATTAAAACAGCACAAGAAAGAAAATATTTTGAAGCGCTATTAGGTATTATTACTGAAGATGAAAAAAGATTGCTTAAAAATAAAATAGAGCACATCAATGAAAAATTAGAAAAAGGAAAAATTACCGCAACGGAAGCTGAAAAGGAAAAAAAGAAGGCGGCATTATTAGCGGCTGCGAACATTGAATATCGTATGGCGAAAAAAAAGCGTGAAATGTTTTTAGACCACTATATTCAAGAAGGTGGAAGCTTTATCCGATTTGGGGAAGTTTTTGATACAAGGAAAATAAAAAAGAGACCTCTTAAATATGATCGTCGTACAAAATCAGATGTCATATTTGCTTTTGGATTGAACAATGCAATTCAAGATGGAAAATCACTCAATGATTCTGATTATAAAATCGGCGGATCGCGTTTCTTTGAATTTGGATTTATGTGGACAACACGTGTCGCTAAAAATCACAACTTTGTACGTTTTCGCTACGGATTATCATTGCAATACAACAACTTAAAACCAACAGAAAATCGTGTCTTTGTCGATAATGGCAATCTCACAACTTTGGAGCAATTTCCTAACGATTTACGCAGATCCAAAATCAGAATGACCAATTTAACAGTACCTTTATACTTTGAATTTGGTCCGTCAAGAAAAATAGATAAAAAAAGATACGTTCGGTATTATACCAATGCAAAATTCAAAATTGGAATTGGTGGCTATGTTGGTGTCAATCTTGCCGTAAAGCAAAAATTACGCTACTCAGAAAATGGCGAACGCATCGATCAAGAAATCCGTAGAAACTTCAATACAAACAATTTTGTATACGGTTTGGGCGCTTATATCGGTTGGGACGACATGAGTTTATATTGTAAATATGACTTATCACCAATCTTCAAAAGTCCAAACGCACAACAACGCAACATTTCACTCGGTGTACGATTAGACGTATTCTAGTAGAAACTTAAAACTAACAACTCAAAACGTCACTTAGAGTAATTTTTCTCATAAAAATTGTATCGAGAAGTACTATGAAAATACTAGTTTCTAAGTAGATCTCGATACAACGAATCATAGATTCGCCACTCGATTTGACGTTTTTATTCACACATCAATATTCAAGTCAAAACAACAATCCACAACAAAAAAACAGTTGTGCAGACAATTAATGTCTAAAAAGAATGAAAACACTAACCATATTCATTGCCATTTTTGTAACGCTTTGCGCGAATGGACAAACATTACAAACTGCTATTGAAAATATAAAAACTCCTTTAGATATATCGTCAACGCAAAAATTAAATACATCTATAGATGCGCTTGTCTCTCAAATAGGAGACAAGCGTATTATTGCACTTGGCAAAGACACGCACGGAACGGCAGAATTTTACGAACTTCGTGCTGCAATCACCAAAACTAATTCAAGAAAAAGGATTCAATATGGTTGTTTTAGAAAATCCGTATGAAGACTTAGAACAATTCTCGCAAAACTTGCAAACAGAACCGATAGATTCGTTGATGAAAAAACATTTAATAAATGACGATCATGATTATGGTGATCAACTTTACAAATCAGAATATCTTGCGTTGCCAACAAACACATTTGAAGAAAAATTGGCACAAAACAAATCGGAAGCCTATTACTTTTCCATCACTCAAAAAATAAAAGAAATCTGTGCAAAATTGCCAAAACAAAAAGTAAAACTCTTTGGATATCATACGAATGACGAAAAAGACTACTACGAAGTCAATCCTGCAATTATGTACGACTTTGTAATTTTTGTCAAAAAAACGAATGCCGCGAAACCTTTGTTTGCGTATGAATAGCTAGATGTATTAGGAGTTTTACAAAAAAAAAGAGGCTGTCTGAAAAGTTGAATTGTCGTCAAGCCGAACTTGATTCTGTTTCTCATCATCATTGAAAGTCAATACAATGAGAAACAGAATCAAGTTCAGAATGATGCTTTTTATTACTTTTTAGACAGCTTCTTTCTGCTAAAATGTAATTAATATTTTGAATCAGGCGGACATAATTGTGATGGACAAAGCTCAGAAGGACATAAGTTTGAAGGACATAAGTTTGATGGACATAAGTCAGAAGGACCTCCAACACGCCCACCTTTAATAGTGTCGCTTAAGTTAGAAATAGCTTTCTTGTTTAACTGTAATTTTGAAAAGTTAGTTTTCATGATTTATAATTTATGATTAGTAATACTTAAATGTATTTAATTCTCATATAAGATGAAAGAACTTACAGTCGTGATTTATGAATTGTAAACTAATCTTAATGTGTTATTTCTGTTGAGTTATTAGAATTAGTAGATTGCGAATACTTGATATTGATGAAAACTTAGTATTTTTGAACTCTATTCCTAAAAATCCCGAAACCATTGATCTCAAAATCAACCATAGATGCTGTATTTGAAACTTCTCGTGTAGAAGAAGTGATTGGCGATTTTGTACAACTCAAAAAATCGGGAAGTAACTTCAAAGGGTTAAGTCCTTTTTCAGACGAACGTACGCCGTCATTTATGGTATCGCCCGTAAAACAAATTTGGAAAGATTTCAGTTCTGGAAAAGGAGGAAATGCAGTAGCTTTTTTAATGGAACATGAGCATTTTACGTATCCGGAAGCAATAAGATACTTAGCAAATAAATACGGAATTGAAATTGAAGAAACCGAACGTACCGATGAAGAAAAAGCCTTAGCAAACGAAAAAGAAAGCATGTATTTGGTTTCTGAATATGCTAAAAAATACCATCAAGAAACACTTTGGGAATCTCCGAAAGGAAAAGCCATCGGACTTACCTATTTTAAAGAAAGAGGTTTTACTACGGAAACCATCAAAAAGTTTGGTTTGGGGTATGCGTTAGACGAATGGAGTGCGTTTACAGATGCTGCATTAAAAGAAGGCTACAATCTTACCTATCTGGAAAAAACTGGCGTTACCATTGTAAAAGGCGAAAAACGTTTTGATCGCTTCAAAGGAAGAGTCATGTTTCCAATTCATAGCATGAGCGGACGCGTACTTGGTTTTGGTGGACGTATCTTAACAAGCGATAAAAAAGCAGCAAAATATCTCAATTCACCTGAAAGTGATATTTACCATAAAAGTAAAGTTTTATATGGTTTATACTATGCAAAACAGGCAATTGCCAAAGAAGATAATTGTTATTTGGTGGAAGGATATACCGATGTTATTCAAATGCATCAAGCGGGAATTCACAATGTGGTTTCTTCTTCTGGTACTGCCTTAACGGCGGAACAAATCCGTTTGATAAATCGCTTAACAAAAAATATTACCATTCTCTATGACGGAGATGCTGCGGGAATTCGTGCGTCGCTTCGTGGAGTTGATTTAATTTTAGAACAAGGAATGAATGTGCGCGTATGTACATTTCCTGATGGTGATGATCCAGATAGTTTTACAAAAAATAATGCCTTAGAAGATGTCTTGGCATACTTTGAAAACAATGTAAAAGATTTTATCAGTTACAAAGCTTCCTTACTGATGGAAGTTGCTAAAAACGATCCAATCAAAAAGGCAGAAGTCATCAATGACATGATGTCGAGTATCTCTAAAGTTGCTGACCGAATCAAACAAGAATTGTATCTGCGTGAAACATCTCGTATCATGGACATTTCGGAAGAAGTGTTATTTGCTACCTTGGCGCAATTGCAAAACAAAGATATCAAGGATGCCAACAAACAAATAAGGCAAGAAAAAAAGGCGTTTGAGGTTATAAAATCTGAAAAAAAGAAAGAAGCGGTTGATGTACAATATGTATTGGAGCGTAAAATCATTGAAATACTTTTGATTTACGGAAACATGGACGCTACGTTTGAAGACATGATTTTAAAAGAAGATGACGAAGGCGAATTGCAATTAGAACGCGAACTCTTTGAAGCAAAAGTTTTTCAAAAACTCTACTTAGACTTGCAGCAAGATGAAATAGATTTGGCGAATGAAAAATTCAAAACAATTTACTATCGCGCTATCGAAAAACTCAACGAAACAGGGAATTTAGAATTAGATACATTTGTCAACGAAATTGAACCTGAGATTGCGAGTGAAATTACAGACATTCTCATGCGCGAAGAACGCTATGAATTACACAATTGGGAAGAGCAAAACATCTTTGTAAAACCCAAAGAAGAAACCATTGCACAATTAACAAGCGAAACCATTCTTACCTTACGTTGCTTCTTAATCAATCGTAAAATAGAAGAGCTTAAACTTAGTCTTTCCGCAGATAGCAAAATAGAAGAATCGCAAAATGTATTAGAAGACATTATTAATTACAATACATTAAAAAAGTCGCTTTCTGAGCAATTGAAAAGAGTGATGTAAAGACTTGAATACTTTTGTTTAAAATTCCCAAGTATCGCATCGAGATGTACTTTTAAAACGAAATTTTCTAAAAAAAATAATGATATGCCACTTTGTAAAGATGTGTCATATCATTATAAAATCTTTTACTGTCGTAAAGAAAAAATCTTTACAAATGCAATTACAGTAATTCCAATGCTTTTGCTTGTTGTAATAGATCAACTAAATTGTCTACATTCAACTTACGCATTAGGCGAGCCTTGTACGTGCTCACAGTTTTTTCGTTCAGATTTAACTCTTCAGCAACATGTTTGTTACGTTTACCAGAAGCTAAAAGTTTTAACACTTCTACTTCTCTTGTAGACAAGCGTCTGAAGAATCTGCGGGGTTTGTTTGTGCTTTCGTCAAATGCTAAGCGCTGCGCTAACTCATTGCTGATATAGATGCCTCCATTGGCAACTTTGATAAGCGCGTCTTTAATAACATTTGTAGCTACGGATTTTGATAAGTAACCAGAAGCTCCAGCTCTTAATGTGCTTACTGCGTAAACATCTTCGGAGTGTGAGCTAAACATAATCACTTTCACTTCAGAGAAGTCTTTTTTAAGCCTTCTCAAGGCAGTAATTCCATTGACTTCAGGAATATCCATCTCAAGTAAAACAACATCTACATGCTCTTGACTAATGAAGTCAAAAAGCTCAGAAGTAGTAGCAGCTTTACCTACTACATCAATCTCTGTAGAGTTCTTAAACAAGGATTTAATTCCTTTTCGAACAATGGGATGATTGTCTGCAATTAATACTTTAACCATAATTTAGTTTTTAAAGTTATTATTAAATCAGACCATCACATAAAGAAAGGTTCGTTATGTCATGCTAACATAAAAACGAATCAATTTTTATTTCAGGTTTAGGGGGTCTGTAGCAACAAATTTAAACAAATTTTTATAAAAACTAATAAAAAAGGTAATTTTTTATGTAAGATTTTGCGGTATTAAACAGACTGGAATTGGAATCATTTTATGTTGGTTCGCAGTATTATATCGTTTGTAAATTTTGAACACTTCTTGTTGTCTTCCAGTAAAGTCATCTACCGTTTTTCCTGCATCTTTCATACGCATTGCCCACTCAAGTTCGTCGTAGTTCGCACCAATTTGATCTTCGTCACTTCGGGCATCACCAAACAAGCCATCAGATGGAGCAGCTTTCATAATAGAAGAAGGAACGTGTAGTGCTTCTCCGATTTGATATACTTCACTTTTCATCAAATCTGCAATCGGACTCAAATCCACACCACCATCACCATATTTGGTATAAAAACCGACACCAAAATCTTCTACTTTATTTCCTGTTCCAGCAACCAATCGTCCTAACAAACCTGCGTAATAATACAAGGTTGTCATGCGCAAACGCGCTCTGGTATTTGCCAACGCCATGTCTACAGTTGCTTGTGCGCCTTCTAAAGAAACTTCTGTTTTAAATTCTTCAAAAACTGGTGTCAAATCTGCTCGTGTGTCTGTCACATTATCAAAACGCTCCTTTAATTGTTTAATATGTTCTTGCGCACGCGTCACATGACTTTTTGCTTGATGAATTGGCATTTCTATACACAAAGTTGGTAAGCCCGTTTTTGCACACAAAGTAGACGTTACGGCAGAGTCAATTCCGCCAGAAACACCAACCACAAATCCGTTTACTCTTGCTTTTGTTGCGTAGTCTTTTAACCATGCTACGATATAATCTATAACTTGTTCAGTTTTCATCTTTATATTTTTATTTTAATAATTCTGTCAGATGGAATTTGCCAATAATTAATTCAGTTGCAATCAACATAATTATTATGGCGCATTTCATCTCTTTTGATTTTTTTACAAGATAAAAAAAGTAACTTTGTGCACAAAAATAGCATCGTAATAAAATTTATAAAAGTAGATTGCGTTTACCTATTGGAATACTATAAAATCATTATGAGAAAAATATTGTACTTGTGTTTGCTTGTTTTAATTGGATGCGCTGACGAAAAATCGCTTGAAAAAGAAATTGCGGCAATTCCATTAGACCTAAATGTAGTTCGGTTTGATCAGGCGTTTCTTGGCGCAAAACCATCCGACTTACCAAAACTGAAAGAAGCATATCCGTTATTTTTTCCAAGTTCAGTTGCAGATTCTACGTGGATTTACACCATGAACGATCCGCTACAAAAAGAACTGAAAAAAGAAATTGATGCAGTTTTTACAGATTTTGCTCCTGTACATCGCGATATCCAATCTGTATTACAACATATAAAATTTTACTTTCCAGCAGAAAAAACACCAAATGTATTTGCGGTAACATCAGAAGATTATCGTAAAAAAGTAATTTTTTATGAAGACAAACTTTTAATTGCTCTGAATACGTATTTGGGCGCCAATCATAAATTCTATGAAGGAATTCAGAAGTACATTTCAAACAATTTTGAAAAAGAAATGATTCCTGTCGATATTGCAACCGAATTTGCATACACACAAGTAAAACCACCACGCGAACGTACTTTTATAAGTAAACTCATACATCATGGTAAAATACAATATACAAAGTCGCTTTTAGTACCAAAAGCAAGTGTAGGAATGCAGTTTGGATATACTGAACGCAAAGCCGCATGGGCAGCGGAAAATGAAGAGCAAATATGGACGTATTTTATTGAAAAAGACTTGTTGTATAGTACCAATATAAAACTCGATAATCGTTTCTTGAATTTGGCACCATTCTCAAAATTTAATTTAGAATTAGATGGTGAATCTCCAGGGGGAATTGGTCGCTATATTGGGTATCAAATAGTGAAGGCGTATATGGAAAATAATGACGTATCTTTGCAAAATCTTTTGAGAAAATCTTCAAAAGAAATTTTTAATAATTCAAAGTACAAACCAAAGAAATAATGGCGAAAAAAATGAAGTCCGAAATAAAAATTGCAGTAACTGTCGATGAAAATAATGTGCCAGAAGCAATCAATTGGACGGCAAAAGATGGCGGTGTAGAAAATGAAGCTTCCAAAGCTGTTATGTTATCTGTTTGGGATCACAAAGCACAAGAAAGCTTACGAATTGATTTATGGACAAAAGATATGCCTGTAGACGAAATGAAAGTCTTTTATCATCAAACTCTAGTGTCAATGGCGCGTTCGTTTGAACGTGCAACCAACGATGAAAAAATGAGTGCAACCATGATGGATTTCTGTGATTACTTTGCAGAAAAATTAGAGATTGTAAAGAAGTAAATAATCACTTAAAATATACAATAAATTGAGGTTTTAGTCTTTTTCTAAAATCTCAATTCTTGTTTTAATAGTGCCTGTTTCTTCTAGTCGGATAATTTTAAATAGCAATCGAATTAAAAAACCAGGATCAACCACAAGATTGGCTTTTTTAACAACTTTTGCATCGCGTGCTGCAATCAAATTTGACCATTCGGTTTCAGGAGAAGTTGCCAATAAAGTAGCATATTTCCAGGCGCCATCTCTGGCAAGTTTCATGCTGAAATCGATTAAAATTGTATCAAACTTTTCGGTGACTTTAATAATTTTGGCTAAAAATTTCCAGATGAGCGACAGTTCTTTTTGTACATCATT
>NZ_JBGCDL010000402.1:0-4943 GCF_045105435.1 Kordia sp.
TGTAGGATAAAGTAATGTGAAGTCTATATAACGTTGCTCTGCGGTTGCACTTAATAATCCTATAACACGCTTATTTGTGGCAATTAAATTGTTTCTAAATTTTGTTGCAATTTCAATAATTTCTGGTTTTTCTAATTGCGAAATGTCATTAAATTCTGATTTAGAAATATATGCAACTTCACTATCTTCTATAGCTTCAATAAAAATAACTGAAGGTATTTGATTTGTAAAGCTATCCAAATCTGAAATCATCCATTTTTCTGGCGCAAATTGTAAAATATGCTCTTTACCATTATCGTCTAAAGTATAACTCTTAAGGCATCCAGTTTTTACTAAATAACCATGTTTTGTTATTTGACCTTGTTTAAGAAGTACGTCTCCTTTATTAACTTTTATTTTTTTTGTTGTTGGTAAAATACTCATGTATTAGCTAGGTGTTATTTACATAATTCATTTTTATAGCTTGCAGGTAACGGTTTTGCATATACTTTGTGGCGACTTTTCACGGCTGAATCGGCAGAACGCGATTTGCGGAGCAAATGCGGGAAGCAGAACTTGTTTCTGCGTGCGATTCAGCGTGAGTAGGCGCCGTATTAAGGATCTATCCGCTATATCAAGTTACAATAATTGAGTATAAGTTCAATAGGTGTAACCAACTAAGCCATAAAATTTATGCTAAGTTGGCAACTGTATTTTATTTATACAAATTTCAAATTATATTTTCCGCAAATTGCTGTTACCTTTTCCATGTCAGGTGGTCCTGCAGGTAATTCCGATAATTCCTGAAACATTCCCTCTAATCCAGCGGGAAAAATGCTTAACATGGCTCGTGCTTTTTCTTCTCCGACAACTCTCCATGAATGAGGAACTCCTTTTGGACAAAAGATTAAATCGCCAGCTTTTAAAGTGGTGGTCTGATTACCAACGCTCATTTCTACCTGACCAGACAATACTTGAAAAACTTCATCTTCATTCTCATGAACGTGTGGTGGAATTCCGATTCCTGGTTCATTATTCTGCTCAATTAAGGTGTACTGCCCGTTGGTGTCTTTACCTGTCAACTTGATGTTTTGATTGTCTCCTAAAACGTTTAATTTATTTCCCTCTTTCTCTTTAACAATTTTGGGTTTTTGTAATTCTGTAACTTCCGATTTTGAAGGTTCATTAATACTCTCCTCCTTTGATTCCGATTTACAAGCATTAAGTATCGGAATAATCGACAAAGCTCCAATTCCAATTGCTGTTGATTTTAAGAAGTCTTTACGTTCCATAATATTGAGTTTTGATTGGTTAGTTTATATTGTTGCCAACGGCTAGTATATGAAAAGTATGCGATTTCGAAGCACCAAGCTTTCGATTAAACAAAAAGTGTGATACGAGCTAAAAGCCTTGAATTTACTCCTGTTTTGCCTATTTTTTTATATACATTGTTGGCAACCGTTATTTTTTTGATTCAATTTGTAATTGCTCTCGAACATATTCGTTAAGTTCCGATTTGTTTATTTCAAGATGTTTTTCAATCGCATTGTAATAGTCTTCATCAGTTTTGCCACTTGACATAAATTCTTTAAGTAGACTCCAACCGCCTTTGTCCAATATTTTCTTTGCTATTAGTCCGCCCAAAACATAATGATATGAAGTTTCGCTATCCAAGTTAGTTAGCTTGAGCATATTGTTTAGGTCTATTGCTGGATGTTTCTGTAAATAGAGGTTTGTCCGTTTTATATGCCAATCCAAACTTTTTCCACGACTTCCGCCCAATAATGTTGCTACTCCTTCGGAAACCCAAAAATGCTTGTTTGGAAAATGTTCGTCTATTTGAACGTGGAAAACTTCGTGCGGATAATATTCTCCCAAACCACCACAATAAACTTTGTCATCAGTTGCTTTTCCACTCGGCTTTGACTGCCCGCCCATACCAATATAATAATCGAGCCCTTTTAGCACTTGAATTTCATCATAATCGTCAGCGAGATAATATTCAAAAGGTTTTGGCTTTACACCAAAATTCTTACAAGTTTCACTTATAAAATCATTAAGCTTTTGAGCTTTTTGGTAATCGAACTTATGGTATTTAGGATAATAAAAGTCCACAAGACCGACCGTTGTACAATTCCAAGTTTGTTTGTTTACAGTTAAAGCATTGAGCAATTTAAATTTTCCGTTTTCCTTTTTTGCGATATAGTTTGCTATTGCCAAAACGTATGGGCTACCATCTTTTTTGCAATAAGAAAACTGGGCTTTAATTACACAGATGTCATTTTTGAATTTTATGCTTAAAATGTGAACTGGAAATCCCATATAAAGTGAAGGCTTAAACTCGCTTTCCAAGAAGTCAAAATTCTTATGATTCTGTTGTTCTTCAATATTCCAAAATGGATTTTTTGTTTTGTTTTGTGGGTTTGAAGCCAAGTAGTTTTCAAAAAGATTCATTACTTCTTTAGTTTCCGCATTTGTTGAATCAACAACGTGATTATATGTCACTTTTTGTCCAAAAGCACTGATGTTGAAAAAAAGAAGAATTATGATTTGAAGTTGTTTCATTCTAATGGTTGCCACGGTTAGTATATGAAAAGTAGGCGATTACGAAGCGCGAAACTTTCGGTTAAGCACGAAGTTTGATACGAGCCAAAACCTTTGAATTTAGCACTATTTCGCCTGTTTTTTATATACATTGTTAGCGGTTTCGTTGTTTTTTTTATCGTTACATTTTGGCATATATTTGTCTGGGTACTCGTTTTAGGATTATCGCAATTATTTTCCAACGTTTCGTAATATAGGCAATTTGTTTTTTTCGTTTAATAGCTTCAAAAATTTGTTGAGTTGCTTTTTCAACTGTCGCAACCCAAAATTGTCCTTCGCCTTTAGCCATATCGGTATCAACAAATCCTGGTCTAATATCTGTTACAAAAATTGATTCATTTGTTTTTTTCGCTTTTTGTCTTAAACCTTCCAAGTAATTCATCTGATACGATTTTGTTGCATTGTATGCAGGTGCAATTCCACTCCCACGAAGCCCACCAACTGAACTGATTGCAACTAAATGTCCTGACTTCTGATTCTCAAAAAAATTAAAAGCCCAATTTGCGATACAAGTAAATCCTATTACATTGGTTTCAACTGTTCGCTTTTCAATTTCAAAGTCAAGTTTTTCATTTAAGTCGCCCGTTCCTGAACTAATTATTAACAAGTCAAGTCCACCAAGTTCAGTTGTCAATGCGTCTAAATTTTCAACAATTATTTTTGTGTCGGTTATGTCAAAAGCCCGTGTATAATATGAGTTTGGATTTTGGGATTTTAATTTGTCAAGTAATTTTATCCGTCTGCCTGTAATGCCAACTTTATAATCATTGTCAACCAAAATTTCCGCAAGTCCTTTTCCAATTCCTGAAGTTGCTCCAATTATTATTGCTCGTTTCATAAAATAATTTTAAACGCAAAAATAATGATGTTTAGAATTTAAAATCTTGGTGCTGACCAACATTTTAAATCTTGACACGGTTTAACAATTTACTGAAATTTGTAGAGTCTATTCTCAAATAAGAAGCTAAATCTTTATTGGAAACCATATTAATAAGAAAAGGATATTTTTTAGTTAATAGAACAAAACGTGATTCAATATCGTGTGACATTAATTGATAATGTCTTTCTACCATTTCTACTAAAAAGAATTCAGTTATCTTTCGGAACAAAGTTTCAATTTCGCGATATTCTAACATTAATTGTTGATGTTTTTTGTAGGAAATTCTTAAGAAACGGCTATCTGTTATCGTTTCTAAATAACATTTTGAAGGTGTTTGTGTTAGAAATGATTCTGGTATTGTAGAAAAGGAAGGTGCGAATGAAAAAGAAATTATATGTTCTTTATCATCTTTTAAATAATAGGATTTCTGGACACCTTCTAAGACGAAATAAAGGTATTTTTGAGTTTCTCCTTGCGCAGTAATTGTAGTTTTTTTTGGAACTGATATTTCATTCCAATGTGAAATATACTTATTTAAAACTTCATTATTAATTTTGTGTATGCTTAATAAAAAATCTTTCATTTATTGTTTTAATAGTTGAAATTGGTATTTGAATAAATATTATCTTAGATAAGTTCGATTTTTTTTTCAATGACCGCTAACGTTTTATGTATATGGTTTGTTGCGTGTTTTAAGCACCTAATTTAGTAAATAATTACCGACCAAGAAAGTCCACGAGGACTTTCGTAAGTAGGCAAGAAGCTAGCAATAAATTATATACGGTGTTGCCAACAGTTATTTTTTCAGTTCTTCTAATTTCTTTATTTCCCAATCTTTGTCATCATAGATTTTTTTGTTCTTATCATCCCAATCTACAAAATTTCCAGAGTTCAGTTTTTTATGTTTCTGTAATATTTCTTCTTTAATTTCTTTAGGTACAATTACCAAAATATCAAACCTGATTAAATTCTTAATCGATAACAAACTCTTATAAGAATTCTTATCTATTACAGAAGAGGAATTCAAATCCAAATGTTTTAGGTTTATAAGTTTTTCATAAGGTTCTAAACTTTTAAGTCGCAAATTCCTTGGTGCAAAAGCATCTCCGTTTAATGAAAGTCCAATAAGAGAAAATATTTCTCCTATTTTTTCATAATTCTCTATTTTAAAAGAGTTTTCAATTCTTAAATGAGTCAGTTCAATTTTCGTTATTGGCGAAATATCTTTTAATTGAGTAAACCTCTCTAATTCTAATCTTTTTAGTTTTGTCAGTTTTAAAATTGGATTTAAGTCAGTTGCTTTTGAACCGTCAATTATTAAGTCAGTAAGATTTGGTAACTCACAAAAAATGTCAAGAAACTCTTGATTAATTCCAAAAGCGATAGAAATCCGCTTTACTTTATTCAAGTTTGGGATTATTTTAATCCATTCGCCTTTTACTCTTTCTTTTTCTTTTTTTCCAGCAACGTGCCATTGAAA
>NZ_JBGCDL010000403.1:0-18897 GCF_045105435.1 Kordia sp.
CAATTATACAATTGACCGATTAAACTCAGACAATCAATTTCGTAAATATGCCATCAAACATATAGCGTTAGAAGTTGGTTATAAAAGCCCTGAATCGTTTACAAAACATTTCAAAAATGCAACAGGAATAAATCCTTCATACTATATCAAAGAATTGGAAAAACGCATTCAGCAAAAGGCTTAGGACGTTTTTTATTATTTTCTACATGCTTTAAATTCTCTAAATTAAGGAGCGTTACAATTAATGAACAAATCAGAATCAATAGCTTTAGTACTTTAAATAAATGAATAATAAAATCAATAAAACCTTACAATTATGAAAAAAAGACAACCAAAAAAATTACAAATATCAAAAGTTGAAATCGCAAAAATTAGTACTATACTTTCTTTAAAAATAGTAGGAGGAACTGATCCTATTTCAGATGGCCAATTCTCAGCGCATGCTTCACAATGTGGAAACCTAATGTGTTATTAATACTACCCTAAATCATCTAATTTACGGAATCATGCTTTTTTAAATATTGAAACTTTCAATAGATTGCACTTGTCAATTTTAACCTATAAAGATTGATAAGGCAAAGCCGAAAGCCTTTTACAATAGTAGGCATTATTAATAAAACTATAACCATGAAAAAATCAAGAACTTTAAAATTAGGACTTAACAAAAAGAAAGTATCTACATTAGATGCAACTGAAGTAAAAGGTGGACACTATTCTTGTACACCTACATGTACACAAACTGCTTTGTATAGTAGATGTGGAAACATGCAATGTCACTAAAATCAAAAAACAATATGTTTAAAAAGGAGCGGAAACGCTCCTTTTTTTATGCCAAATAATAAATAGCTAACGTTTCTGAAAAATAGATGTAAAGTGCTGTTTATTAAATGTTTTTGATACTTTTTAAATTCCTTAAATTAGCTGATTTAAGGTGAAAAAGAATGGATAAATACATCATTATTTTTAGTTTTATTAAAAGAAAACAAAATTTGAAACCTTATGAAAAAAGTTACAAAGCAAAATCTGAAACTTACTAAAACGTCTATTGCTAAAATTGATAGACTAACAATTAATGCCTTAAAAGGAGGGACTGACACGGTATCTGATGATCTTCCTGCTGGTTACAGGATGACTGATTTGCCAGATCATAACGGCATTTGTTATGCAATTCAATAATCAAGTAAATACTAAAAAAGACAGCTTTTAAATTGTCTTTTTTTATATCCTTAAATCATCCAATTTACGTCAAGCATGCTTTTTTTTATACAAATTCCTTTCTAATTTGGTGCAACAATCGATTGAAAAGGTATTGCCGAAAACCTATAAAAACGGAGGCTTTATAAAATTCTAAATCATGAAAAAAAGACAAATTAAAAACCTAACATTAAACAAAAAATCAATTTCTAACCTTAAAACAACAACTGTAAAAGGAGGAACTTCTGGCTTGCCATGTTACAGCATTTATTTCATGGAATCAATTTGTTTTGATCACTGTCAAGAAAAGTAAATACAACAATTCTTTAAAATGTATAAAAGGGATAACTTCGGTTGTCCCTTTTTTTATGCTTAAAATTGTGAATTAACTTGATGAAAACTTAATACAAAAGCATGCCTTTTTACTTCTCTAAACGAACGAAAAGCTGTAAATTGCAATTACTATAATTTCCAAAATACGTACGTTAAAGAAAACGCATGAAACAAGATTTAAGTGAGTATCGTAAATCCTACGAAAAAAGTGAACTACTAGAAGAAAACTGTGTTGAAAATCCAATAGAGATGTTTCGTAATTGGTTTTTGGAAGTTGAAAAATCAGAAACGGTTGCAGAAGTCAATGCAATGACGATAAGTACCATTGGTATGGATGGTTTTCCTAAAAGTAGAGTCGTTCTACTAAAAAAGTACACTTACGAAGGATTCATTTTTTACTCAAACTATAAAAGTGAAAAAGGCTTGGCTATGGCCGAAAATTCAAATGTATGTATCTCGTTCTTTTGGCCAGCGATGGAGCGACAAATTATCATAAAAGGAAAAGTAGAAAAAATAGCCAAAAACTTATCTGATGGATATTTTGAATCGCGTCCACGCGGAAGCCAACTTGGCGCAATCGTATCAGATCAAAGTACCGTAATTCCATCCAGAGCACATTTAGAAGAAAAACTGAAAAATTTAGAAGCACAATACGAAGGGAAAGAAATAGCACGCCCATCACATTGGGGCGGATATATTGTAAAGCCACAAGAAATAGAATTCTGGCAAGGCAGAGCAAACCGATTGCATGACAGAATGCGTTACCAATTACAAACCGACTATTCATGGAAAATAGAACGTTTAGCACCTTAATCAAAAAACAAATACATTGAAAACTTTAATCATAGTACGACATGCAAAATCATCTTGGGAACATCCTGTAGATGACAAAGATCGTACACTCAAATTTCGTGGAATAGCAGACGCACATTTAGTAGCAAATCACATTGCTGATAAAATTGATACGCCAGATGTAATCTATTCAAGTATTGCAAACAGAGCATTACATACCTGCGCCATATTTACACGTTGTCTTGAATATCCGTTTGACAAAGTAATCATCAAAGAAAATATGTATGATTTTGGTGGTTCAGGTTTGGTAGAAACGGTAAAATCGTGTGATGATGACGTAAACACCTTACTAGTTTTTGGACACAATCATGCTATTACGGCTGTTGCCAACACGTATGGAAGCCAATTTTTTGACAATGTGCCAACAAGCGGCGTAGTGGTCATTCAATTTAAAGCCAATTCATGGAAAACCATCAACGAAGGTAAAACTATACTAAAAGTATTCCCTAAAGATTTAAAATAATGCAGCATACCAAAAATAAATACATTAACAGAGAAATAAGCTGGCTGCAATTCAACGGTCGTGTATTGCAAGAAGCTGCCGATGAAACGGTTCCACTCATTGAACGTTTGCGTTTTATAGGAATATTTTCAAACAACTTAGACGAATTTTTCAAAGTACGTTACGCTACAGTAAAACGTATTGCACAAGCAGGAAAAGGTGGAAGAAGTGTATTAGGTGGCGCAAAAGCGAAAGATCTGTTAGAACAAATTACCAAAATTGTAATCAAGCAACAGAGTGAAAGTTTACGCATCTTGAACGAAGTGCAAAAAACCTTAGAGACAGAAAACATATTCGTTATCAATGAGCAAAAAGTATCGCCGAGTCAAAGTGCGTACATTGAAAAATACTTTCTTGAAAAAGTAAGTCCAGCGCTGGTAACCATTATTTTGGATGACATTGACGAAATGCCAAGTCTAAAAGACAAAGCGGCATATTTGGCAATTCGTATGGTGATGAAAGAACAGACAAAAAACACCAAAAAAGTAACACGTTTCTTTAAACCACGCATCAAAAAAATAAAATATGCGCTCATAGAAATTCCAAAATCAATTGATCGTTTTGTGGTATTACCAAGTGAAGGCGATAAACAGTTCATCATAATACTAGACGATCTTATTCGTCACTCTTTAGGAGAGATTTTTAGTATTTTTGAATATGAAAGTCTGTCGGCACACATGATTAAAATTACGCGTGATGCCGAATTGGATATTGATAACGATTTAACGAAAAGTTTCATCCAAAAAATATCAAGCAGTGTAAAAGGACGAAAAAGTGGTGAACCTGTTCGTTTTGTATATGACAAAACGATTGACAAAGACACGTTTCAATACTTACTTGACAAAATGGGAATTGATGATATTGATAGTTTAATTCCTGGTGGACGTTATCACAATCGCAAAGATTACATGTCTTTTCCAAGTTTAGGACGTAAAAATTTATTGTACAAATCGTATCCGCCATTGCCCATAAAAGGCTTGAGTAGAGAAGGAAGTATCTTTGAAAAAATTGCACAAAAAGATTACTTACAATACGCACCGTATCACACATTTGCGTATGTAGTTCGCTTTCTGCGTGAAGCGGCTTTAGATCCGAAAGTAGAAAACATAAAAATTACGGTATACCGTTTGGCAAAAATCTCACATGTAGCGAGTTCGTTAGTAAATGCTGTAAAAAATGGTAAAAAAGTAACAGTTCAAATAGAATTACAGGCACGATTTGATGAAGCTGCAAATATAAAATACGCCGAACAATTACAAAGTGAAGGTGTCCATCTCATCTTTGGTGTACAAGGTTTAAAAGTACACAGTAAAACCTGTGTTGTAGAGCGTAGAGAAAACAATAAAATAGTTCGATATGGATTTGTAAGTACAGGAAATGTAAACGAATCTACGGCAAAAATTTATACAGATTATACACTTTTCACATCTGATCAAGACGTTTTAAAAGAAGTTGCTAAAGTATTTGAATTCTTTGAAACCAATTACAAAGTAGCCAAATACAAACACCTAATTGTGTCGCCACACTATACGCGAAATGCATTCAATAAGTTGATAAATACGGAAATAAAAAATGCAAAAGAAGGAAATGAAGCGTATATCAAAATAAAAGTCAACAGTTTATCGGATTATAAAATTATTGACAAATTATATGAAGCAAGTAGAGCAGGTGTAAAAATTCAGTTAATTATTCGTGGAATTTGTTGTTTAATTCCTGGAATTCCTGGAATGAGCGAAAATATAGAAGCCATAAGTATTGTAGACAAGTTTTTAGAACACCCAAGAATGTTTATCTTTGGAAATAATGGAGATCCAAAAATTTATATTTCTTCTGCCGATTGGATGACGCGAAATATAGACAAAAGGGTTGAAGTTTCCTGTCCGATATACGATGAAGATATCAAAAAAGAATTGCTAGATACGTTCAATATTGGTTGGAGTGACAATGTGAAAGCACGTGTATTCTCTGAAAAACAAGACAATGCATATCGAAAAAATCAATTGATAAAAGTGCGTTCACAGTTTGCTACGTATGATTATTATTTAGAAAAAATGTCAAATTAACACATAAAAAAAAGTCCATTTTGAGAATTAGAAAATTTGCTGCCATTGATATTGGATCGAATGCTATACGATTGTTAGTTGCAAATGTAATTGAAGAGGAAGATAAGGAACCAAAATTCAAAAAAAGTTCGTTGGTACGTGTACCTATTCGTTTGGGACAAGACGTATTTACCAACGGAGAAATTTCTAAAACCAACGTAGAACGTATGATGAATGCGATGAAATCATATCGTTTACTCATGGATGTTCATGGTGTGGAAACTTATATGGCATGTGCAACTTCTGCGATGCGCGATGCCAAAAATGGCGCTGCTATTGTTGAAAAAATCAAGAAAAAAGCCGACATCAAAATTGATATTATTGATGGAAAAAGGGAAGCAGAAATCATTGCATCTACCGATCTTCACAATGTCATTGCTAAAGAAAAAGACTATCTCTATGTAGATGTTGGAGGTGGAAGTACTGAATTTACTATTTTCTCTAACGGAAAAATAAAAACGTCACAATCTTTCAAAATAGGAACGGTGCGTTTATTAAATGGAATGATTACAGATTCTTTTTGGAAAGATATTGAAAAATGGGTCCGTAAAAATACCAAAGACTTAAAGCGATTGTCATTAATTGGTTCGGGCGGAAACATCAATAAGCTGTACAAAATGTCGGGAACTCCAATTGGAGAACCGTTATCGTATATCTATCTAAATGCGCAATATCAATTCTTGCAAAGTTTAAGTTATGAAGAACGTATTTCTGAATTAGGATTAAATCCAGATAGAGCCGATGTGATAATTCCTGCAACCAAAATTTACCTTTCTGCATGCAAATGGAGTGGCGCACGTAAGATATATGTTCCTAAAATTGGACTCGCAGATGGTATTATAAAGACGTTATTCTTCGAAACATCGAAAAAATCGAAATTAGGGTCGAATATTTTAAATTTTTGAAAAAGGGATAATTACTTTTAACAAATAACTAAAAATCAACAGATTCGTACTCGAAAAAAAAGAATCTGATCAACCAAAAATAAAAAACATACAAATGAAAAAATTGATACATCTCTCACTTTTAATGTGTTCATTCATTGCTTTTTCGCAAGAAATAATTAATGAAAGTGACGAATCCATAGCTGTAGATAATTACGTAAGTGAAGATTCTGAAACACGTTACGGATTTAAAATAGGAGTGAATATTTCTAGCTACAGCGGCACAAACTTAAACGACATTCAAGATGGTTTGAATGACTCCAGAATTGGTTTTGTTGGCGGATTCTTTATAGACATGCACTTAGCAGGAAAATTACGCTTTCAGCCAGAAATCTTATATTCTGGACAAGGTGCGAAAGAAGAAGCATTGCGAGCAGATTACTTGCAATTCCCGCTAATGTTAAAATATGAACTCACAGATTTTTTAAACATTCAAGTTGGACCACAAATTGGTGTGAAAATTCACGAATTTGAAGACAGTTTTAAAAACTTTGACTTTGGAGTAAACGGTGGAATTGGACTCACAATCTTAGAAAATGTAGCTATTGAAGCACGTTATAACTTAGGTTTGGCAGATATGTTTGACCAAGACAGAGCGCCAAACTTTGAAGGTAAAAATGCAGTTATTCAAATTGGACTTACGTATCGATTGTAATTTATACTAGGCTTTTTTGTCATTCCTGCGGAGGCAGGAATCTCTTGTAAACTAAATTTTTAAATAAAATTACATTACGCTGAACTTGATTTAGTTTCACATCATAAAACATAAAAAAAAAGGTTAAACTGAAATTTCAGTTTAACCTTTTTTCTTGTCAAAAAGTGACAGCCATAAAAAGCGTAAAGCAATCTAAAAATCGAATGTCAAGGTTTTTGAAAGCTAACTTTCTCATTAAAGATTTAAAGGTGATTAGCCTGTTTGTGAATCCATATACTTGCATCTTAAAACCAAAACTTAAGTATACCATCAAAGCTATTATATGTTTTGAGTAAAATTTAGAAAAGCACAAAACGACTTCAAGTTTCTTACAATCTTAATTAAAAGTACAAGGATGAGTGCATTTTCAACGCTTATACATTATTAATGACGCTTATTAAAAATTTTAAAATATTGAATAAAAATTCCATATATTCCTTTTATTTGAAGTAATAACAGGAAGTTTTAATGAAAGTAACGGAGATTTTTTATAGAAATGAATATTGGTACAAAGTTGAAATTGATAAAACAGACAACAGAATTGAACTTATAAAGACTTATGCTTATTCAAAATGGTATCATAAGTATAAAAAATGGCTAATTCCTAAAAATGAAACTTCAAGAACGTTTTTAAAGTCCATTGCAAGACAACCAAAAAAAGAAGTAACATTTATAATTCTCAAAGGAAATAGACTTCGCATAACTTGTCATCCTACTCAGGAAGGGATTAAATTTATTAAATCACTTAGTTATTACTATTATAATTCAGAGTATAAACATTGGACAATTCCCTACACAGAAATTAATATTGAAAAATTGGAGTCGATACTAAAAAAGCAATATCAGATCAACTACATTGACAAGAGGGAAAAAAGAGCTAAGAAGCCTTATAAAACTCAAATATTAAATGAACATCAAAGAGATTGTCCTGATGTTGTAATTGATAAATTAAAAGCATTACGTTATAGTGAATCAACTATCAAAATTTACAAAAGTTTTTTATCTATTTTTTTCACCTATCACTATGCTTATCAACCTCAAGAAATTACCAATGAAATGATTAGAGCATACATGCGCTATTTAGTTCAAGAAAGAGAAATTAGTGAATCGTATCAAAATCAAATGATTAATGCGATAAAGTTTTACTATGAAAAAGTATTAGGAGGAAAACAACAAACTTATTTTATAGATCGCCCAAAGAAAAGTAAGCCATTGCCAATTGTGCTATCACAAAAAGAAACTATTTTATTGCTAAAGTCTGTTTCAAATTTGAAACATAAAACGATTCTAACAGTAATTTATAGTTGTGGACTTAGAGTAAGTGAAATTATTAACTTAAAATTATCATCAATATATTTAGAGGAAAATAAAATCCACATTGTGGCAGCTAAGGGTAAGAAAGATCGTTATGTTACTATTGCAAAGAGAACCAAAAAACTCATTCAAATTTATTTAAAAGAGTATGCTCCCGAATATTATTTAATTCAAGGACAAAGAGGAGGGAAGTATACAGCTTCTAGCATACAAAAGTTTCTAAAAAAACAAAGCTATAGTATTGGAATTTCTAAAAATGTTACGCCACATACTTTAAGACATAGTTTTGCAACACATTTACTTGAAAAAGGGATTAGTTTGCGCTATATACAGTATATATTGGGTCATGAAAGTTCTAAAACGACTGAAATTTATACACACATTACAAATATGGGTATAGAAAACATTAAAAACCCTATTGATGATTTTGATTTTGATTAGGAAAAGAGTAGTTTAGAATTCAAAAGAAGCTAAACTGTAAAAAGATTTAGTTACAGTAGAAATATACGGAATTCCGTATATACATACGTTACCTGCCATATAACCACAAATGAAAATTACTGCTTTAACATTAGGCTTTTTATTATTAACTAACTTCTCTTTCTCTCAAATTAAGAAAAAGGAATTGGTTGGAATATGGAAAACGAATAGCGAATTATTTTCTAAAACCGACACGATTAAATTTTATCCAATCATTAAAGATTGTTACCAAACTCATTGGACTATTGAAAAAAGAAAATTCAAGACTAATGAATTAAACATTTGTACAGAACCACCAAGAATAAGCGGAATTGTAAACAAAGAAAAACTTAAACTTAAAAAAACAGATTTCGGACAAATCTTAAAATACTATCAGGACAAAACTCTTATTGCTGAATATAGAATTGTAGAATTAAACAATAAAAATGGAAATGAACTCAAACTAATGCGGTTTGATAAATTGACCGAACAGAAACTATATAAATACGTGGATTCTTTAATACGTAAAGTTTTAAAATATGAACCAAATAAAAAAAGTGTTGAGAACGATAATGTTCTAATCTCGGATTCAAATCAACACGCAAAAATAACGATTAGAAATAATAATCCTGAACCATTAATTGTAGTTAACGGCTATCCATTGATTAACAAGGAGCCTTTAAGAGATTTATTATTAGTAGAAACCTATGGAATTAAATATATTACGAAAGAACAATCAGCAAGTCTTTATGGTTCGCAAGCTATAAATGGAGTAATAATATTACAAACATCTGAAAAGAGATTTAAAGCTGTCCGAAAAAAATACGGCAGGTAACACCGTGTATAATTAATGGCTAGTTCTCGCCTACTTTCGAAAATCCTAGCGGATTTTCTATTTGGTTTTTATTTGCTAAATTAGGTGCTTAAACACGCCACTAATCATACACAAAACCGTTGTAAGTAATGCGGAAATCGTGCTAAAATTGAACATTTGAGCTAAAAAAGCCAACGCTCAGTCAAGCACATTTATTTTTTTGCCAACGCTCAATTCCAACGCTCGAAAAAATAAAAGAGCTTTCCCTTTCCCACCGCACGATTATTAGAATATCCACACTTTTTACACATTTTTTTGAGATAAATTAAAATACTTGACTATTTTAGTGGCTGAAAAATAACATCTGAAATGAACCGAATTAAGGAAGTGTTGGAACAGAAAGGAATTAAACAAACTTGGTTGGCTGAAAAACTTGGAAAAAGCTACAATATGGTAAATGCTTATGCTCAAAATAGACAACAACCGAGATTGGAAACCTTAATGGATATTGCCAATATTTTAGATGTGGACGTGAAAGAATTAATAATATCTAATAAAGACCAACAATAATATGCCAACACTCAATTGGATAGGAAAAGACAAAGTTATAAGCCATCATCAAGATGTACCTTATAGAGTTTTGGAACACAAATACGGTTTTACCGCAAAAAAAGGAGAACAAAAAGAACCAACTCAAAGCGGAAATAAAATAATTCACGGAGACAATTTAGAAGCTCTAAAAAGTTTATTACCAGAACACGAAGGAAAAATTGATGTAATTTACATTGACCCACCATATAACACAGGTAATGAAAATTGGGTTTATAATGACAATGTTAATCATCCAAAAATTAAAAAATGGTTAGGCGAAGTTGTAGGTAAAGATGGAGAAGATTTAACAAGACACGACAAATGGTTGTGTATGATGTACCCAAGATTGAAACTACTTCAAAAATTATTATCAAATGATGGTGTAATTTTCATCTCGATAGATGAAAATGAGCAGGCAAATCTGCAATTAATGTGTAATGAATTATTTGGTCTAAAAAATTACATTGGACGATTTATTTGGAAAAAGAAAAAACAGCCATCATTTTTAGCAAAACATATAGCAAACGTTACCGAATATGTTTTTGTATATAGTAAAAATTCAAAATTAGTTCAGAAATTAAGTATCGAAACAGTTTCAGATGATACAAGAAGAGTTGATAATGCAACAAACGAAAAGTCTGAAAGAACCATAAAAAAAGGGATTTTAGTAAAAAAAGATATTCACATAATAAAAGCTGGAACTTATAAAATTAAAACTATGGAATTAGAATTCCTTGAAGATGTTTTAATTAAAGATAATAGAACTTTGAACGAGTTTAAAGTGCTTGGTCATTTTAGAAATAAACAATCTGATATTGATTTGTTTTGTGAAGAAGATTTGTTGTTTATAACAACTAATGGTGGTTTCAGACGTCTACCAACAGAAAAAGAAAAAAACAAAAGAAAAACTGTCGTGGATTTACTACTTGATTGGGGAGACAACCAAGATAGTGATAAAGAATTGAGCTTATTATTCGGAAAAAAACCGTTTGATTACCCAAAACCTTCAATTTTAATATCAAACCTTATTAAATCAGCAACTTACAATAAAAAAGAGCCCTTAATATTAGATTCATTTGCTGGTTCAGGAACAACTGCTCACGCAGTTCTAAACCTCAATAAACAAGATGGTGGTAATAGGAAATTCATTTTAGTAGAAATGGAAGATTATGCTAACGATATTACAGCCGAAAGAGTTAAACGTGTAGCCAAAGGTTATGGAAAAGACAAAAAAGCAGTTGAAGGAACTGGAGGTGCATTTGATTTTTACGAATTAGGATTACCACTTTTTGACGAGAACCAAAACTTAAACGAGCAAGTTGGTATAAATAAAATACGTGAATACATTTGGTTTTCAGAAACCAGAACGCCTTTTAAAGCACCAAAAGAAATTAATTACTTTTTAGGTAAAAAAGATGATTCGGTTTATTATTTCATTTATGAAAAGAACAAACTAACCACTTTAGATTTTGATGCTTTAGAGCTCATAAAGACAAAAGGCGAACAATATGTTATTTATGCAGATAATTGTTTACTACCAAAAGACTTTATGGCAAAAAACAACATCATTTTCAAAAAAATACCAAGAGACATTACAAGATTTTAGATTATGGAATTAAAAAGCTATCAACAAAAAGTAATAGAAAATCTTGAAGAATATTTACAATATGTTCAAGAGCATAAAAATGTATCGACTGCATTTAATCAATATTGGGAAGATAAAATAGGACCATACAATCCTTTGGATAATACTGGAATGCAACCATACAAAAATAACATCCCAAATTCAGCACACGTTTGTATAAAAGTTCCAACTGCTGGCGGAAAAACCTTTATTGCTGTAAACGCCCTACATTCTATTTTTTCAGCTTACGATACAAGTAAAACTAAAGCAGTTATTTGGTTAGTTCCTTGGAGTAATTTATTACAACAAACCGTAAATGCTTTATCAAATCCAGAGCATCCTTATCGCCAAAAACTAAATGCACTTTTTAATAACAAAGTTGAGATTTATCAAAAAGAAGATTTACTGCAAGGTTCAAATTTTAATCCAACCGTTGTAAAAGAACAGTTGAGCATTTTTGTTTTGAGTTTTGCCAGTTTAAGAGCAAAAAACAAAGAAGACAGAAAAGTCTATCAAGAAAACGGACAATTAGAATCTTTCGTTCCACAATACACAAATAGAAAACACCTTTTAGAAGATGTTGACGATACAGCTTTAATCAATGTAATAAGAAGTTTACATCCTGTTTTAGTAGTTGACGAAAGCCATAATGCAGAAAGTGATTTGAGCGTAGATATGCTAAAAAACTTAAATCCATCATTCATTTTAGATTTAACCGCAACACCTAAAGACAATAGTAATATTGTGAGTTTAGTTCCTGCAATAGAATTAAAAAAGGAACATATGGTTAAACTTCCTGTTATCGTTTACAACAATCACGATAAAACAGAAGTGATTAACAATGCTTTGCATTTACAACGCAAATTGGAAAACTTGGCAATAAAGCAAGAAAAAGATGGCGGAAAATACATTCGACCAATCGTTTTATTTCAAGCACAACCAAAAACAAAAAACGACAATACAACTTTTGAGAAATTAAAAGAACAATTATTGAGTTTGGGTATTCCCGAAAATCAAATAAAAATCAAAACAGCGAATATTGACGAACTAAAAAACATTCCAGATTTACAAAGTAAAGATTGTGAAGTTCGTTACATAATTACAATAAATGCTTTAAAAGAAGGTTGGGATTGTCCTTTTGCATACATTTTAGCGTCTTTGGCTGACAAATCGAGTGCAGTAGATGTAGAGCAAATTTTAGGTCGTGTACTTCGTCAACCTTACGTTCAAAAACATAAAGCTTTTCAGTTAAATCTTTCCTATGTATTAACAGCTTCGGCAAAATTTAATGACACATTACAAAGCATTGTTGAAGGTTTAAAAGCATCTGGATTTAGTGGAAATGAACATAGAGTTTCTGATAAAATGACAGAAGAAGAAAAACAAACAGAAGTTGTAAATCCTGTTGAATCCTTTCTTTTTCCAGAGCAACAAAAAGAAACAGAAGAAGAAACAATTGATAAAAAACGTATTTCTTTTGACCCAAATGCAAAAGAAGAAGACATTGAAGATACTTCTGTAATTACAGAAATAGAAACAATGGCAAAAGAACAAAACAAAGAATTAGAACAGCAAATACAGGAACAAGAAAAACAACCTGTTGACGAAAATATTTTTCAAGAAATGGGAGATAAAGTTAAACGCTATCGAGTAAAAGAAGCAAATAAAGAAATTATTGATAAAATCGATTTTCCTCAATTTTTTCTAAAAGTAATAGCAAGTGACATTTTTGGAACTGACCAAGAATTGTTAAACAGAGAATCTTTATTGAAAGATTTCAAACTTTCTGATGAAGATATAAAAATCGACTTTGACAAAATATCATCTGATTTATACAAAGTTGATTTAACAGAAACTGTAAAAGACAATTATACGCCAGATTGGGTAAAAATTGAAGAAAGTCAAGTAAAAGACCCAATTGCAGAATACATTTTGGCAAAACCAAAAGATGCACAAATAAGCGATATAACGCATCAAATAATGCAGATTATTGGAAATATGTATCCAATTCCAGACCAAGAAATAAAAGTTTATGTTGGTAGAATATTAAACGGAATGAACGCAGAACAAATGCGTGATATTTTAGTTAGAAAATGGAGTTATACAGACAAAATAAAGGCACATATTAGAAAATTATCAGATGCTTACGCAGAAACTAGATTTATGGATTTAATTAAATCAAAGCGAATAACTGCAAAAGAAAACTGGAAACTAGGAAAGGAAATTGTCCCTGGAAATGTTGGCTCATCAATCGGAAATTCATTGTATGAAAAAGAAGGAACAATGAACAATTTTGAGGAAAGAGTAATAATGGAAATCGGAACTTCTTCAAATATTGAGTTTTGGCATAGAAATTTAGAAAGAGGAAAAGGATTTTACATCAACGGATTTAAAGCCAATCATTATCCTGACTTTATTTTGAGAACTAAATCTGGAAAAACAATATTAATTGAAACAAAAGGAGACCATTTGGATGGTTCAGATAGCGAAGGAAAATGCAGACTCGGAAACGAATGGGAAAGACAAGCTGGACACGACTTTTCTTATTTTATGATTTTTGACAAAAAGGAAGTTGATGGAGCATTTACGTTGGATAAAGCGAAAGAATTAATAAGCGGAATGTAAAAAGCCAACGCTCAAAGCCATACACATTTGCAATTCGCTTCAGCCACCACACAAGCCAAAAATTGCAAAAGAGTATGTCTTGCCAACGCTCACATTTGTACTAAATAAGAAACATCGGAAAAACAAGCTGAATGAAAAAAGCACTACTTACAACAACGTGTATAAAACATAGCTATTACAGGCTTTTCGAGAGGTTTTTGTGTATTTATTAAGTCCGCCAAATTTTTATTTTTGTATATTTAGAATTTAAAAGATAAATAGAAAAAATAAAAATTCGGCTCGTGCTAAATCCGAAAAGTTAGCGTTTATTTATACGCTACGTTTCATACACAAGACCGTTGGCAACAAGCTAGAAAAAACCAGAAATATGAAAAAATATACAATTACTTTTTTAATCTCTTTTATTTACCTGCTTGGTTTTAGCCAGCATAATGAATTTAAAATTGATTTTTCTTATGGCATTGCAGGTGGAGTAACACCTACATACAAGGAATTGAATGACGAAGATGCAATTTCAAAAAAGAAGGCAAATGAACTAGTCAGATATTTTTTGGAGGAATCTAAAATGGACTTTAAATCCGTTTACAATGGATGCCAAAACAGGGCAATGGTTATGTCTTTAATGCTCAACGACAAACAAATTAGTCATCTTAAAATATGGAATTTTGACCCTTTCAAAATTGCTCTATATAACAAGCAAGATGCTTTAGATGTAGATGACCCTTTGGGAATAAAGTCAGGTAAAATTTATTGGGATTTTCACGTTGCAGTTGTCATTCTTGTTAAGAATGATAGTACCAACAAAAATGAAAAGTATGTTATTGACCCATCTTTCTCGGATTTACCTTTGACAATTTCAGAATGGCTATCTATTCAAAATTCGCCAAATTCTCATTATACATTTCTAAATCCAGAGTGGTACAATTTCGTTACTTTACAACCAAACTCATCAATTGTATGTAATAACAAATCTTCCAATATTGTTATACCTAATTGTTTTCCTTATATAATTACAGGAGACTTTTATAAATATTCTTCTGTAAATTTTAGTCCAATAGCAGAGGAATTAGCAGTAAATCAGCAAATAACAGATTTCACTACTGAAATAATTAAAAAACTTGATGAAACTGATAGTAACAAGAAAATTCAGTTATCAGAATTGTTTTCAAATTTTAATTCAATTAAAGCTATTTTAAAAGGAGAGAATACACTAGACACTTCGCATCCTTTCAACCAATATCTAACAGAATATAAAAAATCATATACGGAATCACTAAACTATTGGCTCAAACAACTAAACAATTAAATTATGAAAACTACAATTAAAATTTTAGCATTAATTACTGTTATTGTAACTGTAACAAGTTGTAACGACACAATAGATGGAACCGCAGTAAATTTCACTAAATTAACAGAAGACTTTGCAGAAACTAATCAAGTAGGCTTTTCCGACCAATCAATTGCTGATTCAATTCCTAAAACAAGAGATGAACTGAATAGTATGCGTACAGTTGTAAAAATTTATAACGGAGAAGAAAACGCAGGAATTTCAATACCAGGATTTGGCGGTTTAAAATTAGGTAAAAAAGAAACCAGTTTTAACGTATATTATGTTGAAACTAAAATTGTCAAAAGACAAAATGACACAATTGTTTATGGAATTGGATATTCTACTCACTACTTATTCAAAAAATTAAAAAGAGGATTAGATATTTCCAATTTAGCGAGTGTTGCTGCTTCTGCTCAACTGCAAAGCAATAAAACATCAGTTTATTATAGTTTACAAACTTTTGGAGTAAAATCGTTAGAATTAGTTAATTATTTCAAACCACAAGTTAATAGCAATTTTGATGTTGATGGATTTGGAGTAATTCAATCAAGTATAGACGGAATTCATAATGTACTAGCTGACTCATTACTATCCAAAAGAACTCAATTCACACCAATGGAATTAAAATTCGTTGAACCATCTGACCTACAACAGTAAAGCCAGTTGCCAACAATGTATAAAAATAATAGCGGTTTAATTGCTAGAACCAAAGTAATCAGATATAAAAAAGTCTGTGTTAAACCGAAAAGGTAGTGTTTCAAAATCCGCTACTATTCTTATACTAGACCGTTGTATGCCATTTCAGAAAAACCAGAACTAAATGAAAATATTTGATATTACAATTAAAAATTTCAGAGGAATTTCTGAATTACAAAGATTAAAAGTTGGTGAAATAAATTCATTTGTAGGTAAAAATGATTCAGGAAAATCAAATATTTTAAAAGCATTAAACGCATTTTTTAATGAGAAATTTGACCATAATGACATTTTCAAAGGAATTCCTGATAATGAAAAAACTGAAATAAACTTAAGATTTACACCTAATGAAAGTGTTAATAAATTAGCACTAGATTCACAAGGAAAAATCAATCTCAAAAAAACTTTTGAGTTTAACTCAAAAGGTAAAGTTGTTAAATCCTTTACTTATGTCTGTAATGATTTGGACAGTTCAGACTATTCAAATTGTTGGGGAATTAAAGAAACGGAAATAAATAGTTATTGTTCAGCTTTAAATCTAGATTACTCGCGTTCAGGTCGTGGAGTAACCAATCTTTCTAAGATTGAATTAATTGATGAAAACACAGCAGATTTAGGTCGTATTGAAAAAGAATATGAAGCTTCAGATTTTTTAAAAAACATAAAAAAACAATATGATTTTGTTGAGCTTCCTATATACTCTCTTTTCGATGCAGAACAAGATTTGAATATTGGCTCAACAACATTTCAAAATCAATTTAAACCTATAGCAACTGAATCTTTAAATAATAGTGCAAGTTTAAAAAGTCAAATAGAGACAAACGTTAAAACAGATTTAGAAACAGAGTTTTCTACAATTACTGCTTTAATGCAAAAAAATGTTCCTGATTTAGAAAGAATTAATACATCACCTGTTTGTAATTGGGGAAATCTCGTCAAGTTTGACCTTTCACTTAAATTTAGTTCAGACAATTTCGATATACCAATTTCAAATAAAGGAACGGGATTCAAAAGATTATTAATGGTTGCTTATTTTGAATATTTAGCTCAAAAGAATACAAAACAACATCAAATTTTTGGAGTTGAAGAACCTGAAACTTTTCTTCACCCAGAACTTCAACAAGATTTGCTTTCATCCATAATTGAATTAGCTGACGATAGTCAATTCTTCATAACTACACATTCACCAGTTTTTGCTGGTTCAACAAGAGATTCAAACATTATAGTTGTTAAAAAAGAAAACGAAGAATCTAATTATTACAATTATGAAAACGAACACGAAATATTAGATATTGTAATCCAAGAATTAGGAATAAAACCAAATTACAATTTATTAAATGACAATTATAGAAAAGCTGTTTTTGTCGAAGGAAGTGGTGATGTCAAATTTTGGAAAGTTGCATTTGAAAAAATAAATGGAGCCTTTCCCGATGATATACTTTTTGTTCCTTGTGGTGGAGACCAAGTTGATTTTTTTGTAAACGCTAGTTTATGTCAAAAAATAAATAGACGATTCTTAGTCGTTTTAGACTCTGACAAAGGAGCTGTTGATTATGAAAGTAAATTAGCCAATAAAGCTAGTCTTATAGAAAAAGTAGAAAGTCTTGGCGGAGAAGTTTTAATTTTACAAAAAAGAGAAATAGAAAATTATTATTCAAGGAATGCTATCCAAAGAGTTTTAGGAAGTGAATTTCAATTACCTGCTGAGTTTCAAATTAACGACTACTCAGATATTAAAGAAGAAATAAAAACACATATTAACGGAGTAAATTTTAAAGCTAAGAATAATTTAAATGTGTTTAATGAAATGACACAACAAGAATGGATTGAATCAGCAGTTTCCACAAATGGAACAACTGATATCGAATTAATTATAAGTAAAGTTATTGAATAAAAAACGGCATACAACACCGTGTATAATTCATTGCTAGTACTCGCCTACTTACGAAAATCCTCGCGGATTTTCTATTTGGTTTGTATTTGCTAAATTAGTTGCTGAAACACGCAACGAAATCATACACAAACACGTTAGCTACAATTTAACCAACCACCGATTGAATAAGAAATTAACAGAATATATAGTTCACGAATCAGCAGATAAATTTTACAAAACTGTCCGAACTGAATTAAATCGAAAAACATTCGGAAAGAAATTCAATCTATCAGGCGATTATTCAGATAATGGCGGAATTGATATTTATAGCACTATTTCGTTTGCAGTTTTTGAACCAAATCTTGGTCCATTAGTAAAACTGAATTTGAACTGTGTGAATACCAATCAAAACGGAACTGAAAGCAAACTGACTTTAAAACGTGTAAATGGAACAACATATAAGATGCAGATTTGGTTTATGATTTTCTTTGTGGCACTAACTCTGATTATAGCATTGTATCAAATTATAGTTGGAAATGAAATTGGATTTGAAATGCTAATGTTACCGCTTTTTGGACTAATATATATTCTGATTATCGAACTGTTTTCTGAATTTAAAATCAGCAGTCTGAATAAAAAAGTGGAAAAAATGTTAAACTCTGAAAAACTAAAATATAAAAAACTGTAGCTAACACCGTGTATAATTAATTGCTAGGTCACTGCCGACTTACGAAAATTCCGCTGGAATTTTCTATCTGTGATTTGTTTGTTAACTTAGTTGCTAAACCACGCAACTAACCATACACAAACACGTTAGAAAAAACAGTACCTCAACTAACTTTCGGCATTTTAACAAAGGTAATTAATCTATTCAATTCGCAAGATTTTTAATGGTGGTTTATGCTTAAAATCCTTTTTTTGGAACTAAACACCAGTTAGGTTGTCGCTCT
>NZ_JBGCDL010000404.1:0-2991 GCF_045105435.1 Kordia sp.
CTGTTGATGACTTGCACACTCAATACTACTGGATCGTTTGTCCATTTAATTCTTGGAATGTAGAAATCTGTATAATTTCCTAAATTAATTTTTGAAGTTTTATTCGCATTTAAGCTGTATAAGTGCAATGAAACATCTGCATTTTTTTCACCTGCTTTTGGGTATTTGAACACATGCTGTTGCGGATATAACTTACTTCCATAAACGTCCATAGAAAACTTTGGAACGTTTGTTTCGTCAAAACGAATAAACGCAATGTGATCACTAGCTGCATTCCACTGAAAAGCGCGCACAAAACCAAATTCTTCTTCGTACACCCAATCCGTTACACCGTTGATAATTTCGTTTTTTACACCGTCTTTTGTGATTTGTATTTCTGAGCCAGACATTAAATCTTTTACGTATACATTATTATCATAAACGTAGGCTACCTTTTTTCCATTTGGAGAAAAGGTTGGTTCTTGTATTTTATTGTCTGAAATTTTTGTTACTTTTTTTGAAGCGATGTCGTACACGTAAAAAATTCCTAGTGTCGATCTTCTAAATACCGCTTCTACTTTAGTTGCTAACATAAGTTTGCTTTCATCATCGCTAAAACTATATGAAGAAAATGAATTTATTTCTGATAGATCATTCGCTTTTACAATTGTTTCTACTTTTTGAAGCGTTTTATAATCATATTTATCTACCGAACCTGATCGCCTATTGAATACAGTATATTGCTGTCCGTTATTCATAGAATGTAATACGTCCATTCCACTTGTTCTAAAGGCTCCTGACCAAATTTCGGCTAGCGTGATTTCTTTTTGTTGTGCCAATGTAAGGTTGGCTAATCCTAAGAAGAGAAAAAGAAAAACATATTTTATTTTCATTCGTGTTGCGTTTTTAGGAATAAGCGAGTTAAATGCTTATGATTTTGAGTGATTTTCGATTATAAAGCTGACAATATACAAATATCAAGCAAGTACCACAAAAATCAAACCTTAAATTATAAGAGAAGAAAATAGATGCTGTTTTTGGTCGATTTAAGATGATTTTTTACTTAAAACTCTATAAAATAGGCGTTTTATACTTCATTTTTTGACAATTCTTTGATTTTTAATCTGTGTTTTAGTGTTGTTTGACTCAATTTGTTACTATTTCATTGCGTATCTTTGCACTATTAAACCTTAATGTATGATTGCTCCCATTGCTGGATTCTCCAAATTTTCCAAAGACGAAAAAATTGAGTGGCTTGCACAGACTTATTTTCACGATACTGAACCTGTGATTGCAATGCTTAAAAAATATTGGAATTCAGACGAAAAACTACAAAAACTACACGACGAGTTTATTGAAAATACAATTACGAATTTTTATCTCCCGTTAGGAATTGCGCCTAATTTTTTGATTAATGATAAAATGTACGCCATTCCGATGACAATTGAAGAAAGTTCGGTTGTTGCCGCAGCAAGTAAAGCAGCGAAATTTTGGTTGGAACGCGGCGGATTTAAAGCTACCGTTTTGAGTACCGAAAAAGTAGGACAAGTACATTTTATGTATTTTGGTGCTACTGAAAAGCTACAGGAATATTTTACCCATATAAAACCCGAATTGTTCGCAGCTACCAAACATATTACGCAAAATATGGAGAAACGTGGTGGCGGAATTACCGATATTGAATTGCGTGATAAAACAGCAGAACTCGACGGATATTTTCAATTGCATTGTACTTTTGAAACAGTCGATTCTATGGGTGCAAACTTTATCAATTCGTGTTTGGAACAGTTTGCAAAGACTTTTGAATCATCTGCAGCAGCATTTGACGCCTTTTCAGCAGCAGAAAAAGACATTCAAATTGTGATGAGTATTTTGTCGAATTACGTGCCAAATTGTATTGTAAAAGCCGAAGTAAGTTGTCCTATTGAAGATTTAACCGAAAACGAATCGGTTGACGCAAATGAGTTTGCAGAGAAATTTATTCGTGCAATACAAATTGCTAAAACAGAACCGTATCGCGCTGTGACGCATAATAAAGGAATTATGAACGGAATTGACGCCGTTGTCCTGGCAACAGGAAATGATTTTAGAGCCGTAGAAGCTGGAATTCATGCGTATGCCGCAAAAGATGGACAGTATTCTAGCTTGACGCATGCCGAAGTAACCGATGGTATGTTTAGGTTTTGGATAGAAATTCCGTTGTCATTAGGAACCGTTGGTGGCTTAACTTCATTGCATCCGTTGGTAAAATTAGCGCTGGAAATGCTTGGAAAACCCAATGCAAAAGAGTTGATGAACATTGTTGCCGTTGCCGGATTGGCGCAAAATTTTGCTGCTGTTCGATCGTTGGTTACTACAGGAATTCAGAAAGGACATATGAAAATGCATTTGGTTAATATTCTAAATCAACTAGAAGCAACAGAAGCTGAAAAGAAACATTTTATTGCCTTTTTTAAAGATAAAACAGTGACACATAGCGCCGTTGTTGACGCGTTTAACGCATATAAAGTAGCACAAGCCTAATGGATTTTTTTTTTTTTTTTTAATTATTACTTACAGGCGAATATGTTTTCCTCGATGGCGCAAAAGCATTGGCGATTCCGACAACGTATGGACAATCGATGACGGTCACTTCGATAGAATTGCCAAATCCGATTGAACCGCCAAAATTGGTTTGGAAAAGTTATGATGTACAAGATTTGATTTGGTACCAACGCTCGTTTGAACTGAAAGCTTTTGGTCTTAAAACTTCTTATGTTGATCCTGAAAGTCAGTTATTGCACGATATTTTATCAGAAGCCAAACGCTTAAATCCTTCGTTTTTGAATGGCGAAACCAGTATTGAAGTGCAAACTAGCTTGAGTTTTCCTCAAAATTGGGGTTTAGGTTCGTCTTCTACGTTGATTCATAATATTGCACTTTGGGCAAATGTGAATCCGTTTACGTTGCTTTGGAACGCTTTTAAAGGCAGTGGTTATGATATTGCTTGCGCAAGATATGACTCGCCAATAG
>NZ_JBGCDL010000405.1:0-2650 GCF_045105435.1 Kordia sp.
ATTTCTTCGCTCATAGCTTCAGCTACCGCTTCTCTAAACTGTATTGTTTTCATACAATTGTAATTGTTTTAAAAAAGTGAAAAACAAAAATAGCAATTAATTCTAAAAATGAGAATTACAGAATCAAACATTTCACAAAGAAGTGTCTTTTTATGATTTCTTTAGTAAAATCACTTACTCTTTGAGAAATCTACTATACATTCTACTCGAAAATCAGATGACTTTTCTTCAAAATGTAAAAATGAAAAACAAACTATAGCTGCTTCTGAAAGAAATTTCAATCAATAAAACAAAATGCATTCGCAGTCAGAATTATAAAAATGTGACTAATTCCACTTAAAAGGAGCTAAAAATTATCAATAATTGAAAAAATTAGATGAAAAACAAAAAATAATTAAATTTTATTATGCACGCATAGTATTTTTACAGAAATTATCTGTATCTTCGTGAAAAATTTAAAAAACACTAAAAATATATAATACCGATGAAGATACTAGTATGCATTAGTCACGTTCCGGACACTACTTCAAAGATCAATTTTACTGAAGGAGATACTAAGTTTGATACCAATGGTGTACAATTTGTAATTAACCCAAATGATGAGTTTGGTTTAACGCGTGCTATGTGGTTCAAAGAAAAGCAAGGCGCATCTGTAGATGTTGTCAATGTAGGAGGCGCAGAAACTGAACCAACTTTACGTAAAGCATTAGCTATTGGAGCTGATAAAGCAATCCGTGTGAACGCAGCAGCAACAGACGGATTTTTTGTTGCAAAACAATTGGCAGCTGTTGTAAAAGATGGCGGATACGATTTAGTGATTGCAGGAAGAGAATCTATTGATTATAATGGAGGAATGGTTCCTGGAATGTTAGCAGAGTTAACAAATGCTAATTTTATAAACAACTGTATTAGTCTTGAGGTTGAAGGAACTGATGCAACTGCCATGAGAGAAATTGACGGTGGAAAAGAAACGTCAAAAACAGCACTTCCGTTAGTAATTGCTGGACAAAAAGGATTGGTTGAAGAAAGCGACCTTCGTATTCCAAACATGAGAGGAATTATGATGGCACGTAAAAAGCCATTAACTGTAATTGATGCTGTCGATGCTACAAAAGAAACTTCGGCTGTAAAATTTGAAAAACCTGCACCAAAAGGAGCTGTAAAGCTTGTAGATGCTGGAAACATTGATGAATTAATCAACTTATTGCACAACGAAGCAAAGGTAATTTAATCGGATGAATAGATAATTTCGAATTTATTTCGGAACCTCTCAACCACGTTTAATCTTCAAATTAGATCCTGAATCAAGTTCAGGATAATTTTAAAAAAATTAAAATTATGTCAGTTTTAGTATATACAGAATCAGATCAAGGAAAATTTAAAAAAGCAGCTTTTGAAGTCGCTTCGTATGCAAAAGAAGTTGCAAATCAATTAGGAACTACAGTTACAGCTGTTGCCATCAATGCAAATGATACTGCCGAGTTAGGAAACTATGGAGTTGATAAAGTATTAAATGTATCGGCAGATTCACTAAACGATTTCAACGCAAAAGCCTACGCTGCTACACTACACCAAGCAGCAAACAATGAAGACGCAAAAGTTGTTATCATTAGCTCAAGTGCAGACAGTAAAACATTAGCGCCAATATTAGCAGTAAACTTACAAGCAGGATATGCTTCTAACGTAGTTGCTGCACCAACAAGTACAAGTCCTTTTACCGTAAAAAGAACGGCTTTTACAAACAAAGCGTTTAGCATGACAGAAATTAACTCAGACGTAAAAGTTGTGGGTGTTTCTAACAATGCATTCGGATTGGTTGAAAATTCTGGTGCCGCTGCGGCGGAAAGTTTCTCACCAAATTTAGACGATTCATTATTTGGTGTAAAAGTAAACGCAGTAGATAAAGTAACAGGAAAAGTAACCATTGCCGATGCAGATGTAGTTGTTTCTGCCGGAAGAGGATTAAAAGGTCCAGAAAACTGGGGAATGGTTGAAGAATTAGCAGATATTCTAGGCGCTGCAACAGCCTGTTCAAAACCAGTTTCTGACTTAGGATGGAGACCGCACGGAGAACACGTTGGGCAAACAGGAAAGCCTGTAGCTTCAAACTTATACATTGCAATTGGTATCTCTGGAGCCATTCAGCATTTAGCTGGAATCAACGCTTCTAAAGTAAAAGTTGTGATCAATACAGACCCTGAAGCTCCTTTCTTCAAAGCAGCAGATTACGGTGTTGTAGGAGACGCTTTTGAGGTAGTTCCGCAGCTAATCGAAAAATTGAAAGAATTTAAAGCAAATAACGCATAATTTTTGCTAAATTGTGCCCAACTAAGGGCTGTCTAAAATCGGTAAATCCTTTTTAGACAGCCTTTTTTTATGTGAATGCATTTAAGAGACAAATGAGTTTAGTAAAACTAAATATAAAGGGAATTTCATACAGCCAAACACAAAACGGAGCCTATGCTTTGATTTTGAATGAAGTTGATGGAGACCGTAAATTACCTATCGTAATTGGCGCTTTTGAAGCACAATCAATCGCCATTGCGCTCGAAAAAGAGATCAAACCGCCGCGACCGTTGACACACGATCTTTTCAAAAATTTTGCCGATCGGTTTGATGTAGTTGTAAAACAAGTCATTATTCACAAATT
>NZ_JBGCDL010000406.1:0-6873 GCF_045105435.1 Kordia sp.
TGTTGTTCGGTCTTCAACTAACAATACTAACAAACGTATTATCTTCTATTTCTTTGCTGAATAATCGTAAATGATATTCAGTATATTTTATAATGTATACACAAATCGGAATGTCACAAATCGCGGCTGAATAAACGTTTCTTGACTAAATACCGATAAATTATTCGCGCTGTTTCGTACTTGTGCATCAATGTTTAAAAGGTTGGTTGCTTTTAGTTCATATTCCCATTTTGCATCTCTGTTTTTTCTATATGAAAAAGTCGCATTCCATGTTTGAAACGATTGCGATTGTCCATTTCCTAAGTCTTGGTTTGTATAGGTAAAATCTGTTCTAAAAGTAACTCGCTTCCAAATATAGGCATCAAAATCAAACGTAGTTGCATTGGTAACAAACTGTGTATCTCTTCCACCTTGCGTGTTATCGGTTACGCTATAACTATGACGTAATCGCACATTCGGAGCAATCTTAAAATTTGTGCGAACTTCTGGAATGTATGTTTGTGTAAATCCTTCATTTACAGAACGACGTTCTTGGATAAACTGATTAATTTTACTGTAATTAAACCTTCCTGACAAACTCGCTCTTATTTTTCCAAAAGTACGTTGTACACGTCCTGCAACATTTACGTTTTCATCTGCAAAACTCGAATTAAAGAAGGTACTTGTACGAATTACACTTTCAAAGTTAGTCAAACCACGAATCTGATCAATATTACTAGAATACGAAGCTCTTGCAAATACATTGGTATAATTGAAAAGGTTGAAACTTGTATAAATCAAGCTTACATTGTGCGACAATGCGTTTTGTAATGTCGGCTCACCAAATTGGTAACTGTTGAAGTTATTCATTACCAAACCTTCCGCCAAGCGCGTTACGTCTGTAAACTGATTACGCATTTGGTAACGCAACGTTAAAGCTTCACTCTTTTTAAACTGAATTCGAGTTTCAAAATCTGGTAACACTCTAAAGAAATTATCTGTATAATCTACGCCAAACTGACTATTTTTGTTTCCATAAGCATGTACAGAAAAACCTGGTGTAAAGGTGAATTTACCACTCTTTAAACGGTAATGAAATCCTAAATAAATATCACTAAAACTATATTCTGTGTCATTTGTTGCGCGTCCATCGTTAAAAATAGGTGTCGGATTTAATGTCAATCCAGGACCTAAAAACTGAAATAAATTCGAGTTGAATTGCTGATTGCTCAAAATAGTTCCGAACGTGATATTGATATTACTTCGCGCATTCAAAATATTATAATAATCCAATTTTGCATCAAACTGATTCGACTTAATGCGTCTGTTTTGCCCAAGATTGTACTGATCTGATGTCGTATTCAATCCTAAGGCTTGTGCTGTAGTATCAAATGCGCTATCGTCTTCATTGTCTAAAATTGCGTTGTAAAAAGGATCTTCATTTCTAAACAAATGCTGTGCTTCAAGCGCAAAAATATTGTTCTCATTTAGCGTGTAATAATAGTTTAAATTTTGATTCACGCTATATGGAGTCACTTCATCAATTTGGTTTGTGGATCCAATTACAGAAGAAAACACACCTTGATCTTGCGTGTCATTTGAAACACGTCCAATCACATCATAATCCAACTGATTGCTAAAATTTGGCTTGTACGAAGCACTTAACTTTGCTACAACTTGGTCAGAACGTTCTCTGCTTCGTTGTTCGGTTGCTTCATCCGGAATTCCTAATTCTGGATCTGTATATTGTACTAAACTGGTTTCTTTCGATAAAATTCTGCTACTACTGTAGATTAAAAATCCGCTTAAATCCAATGCTTTGTTTGGCGAATAGCTAAAGTTTCCTGTTGCTAATTTGCTTTCTATTTCTAAGGCATTGTTCTGATTCGTCAGAAAATTTAAGCCATTATCTCCGAGATTGATATTGGTTCCGCTACTTCGACTTGGTGGACGAAAACCGCCGCTAAATCCTCTAATATCGCGTCGTGACAAGGCAACTTCTCCAATATTATTGAGATCTCCGATAAAATTGATGCTGTATTTTGGACTGTAATAAAATAGTTTGGGTTGAAACAAATAGAGTTCATTATCGGGAGACGATCCGCTACCTGCCGTTATATTACCAAACCAGAAACTTTCTTTTCCTTCCTTCAATTTAATGTTAATCGCAACACTATCTTGATTATTAGTAACACTCCGCAACTGTCCAACTTCCGAATAGTTACGCAATACTTGAATTTTATCTACTGCTTTTGATGGAATGTTTTTTGTCGCTAATTTAGTATCGCCGTCAAAGAAATCTTTTCCGTTTACCATTAGTTTATTTACGACTTTCCCTTCAACTTCTATTTGACCGTCTTCATTAATTTCTACGCCGGGCAGTTTTTCTAGGACGTCTTCTAATTTCCGTTCGGTACCGTTTTTAAAAGAATCGGCATTATATACAAGTGTATCACCTTTAATAGTTACGGGCATTTCATAAGTCAACTCAACTGCTTTTAGCTCGTTGGTACTTTTCATTATAAAATCTTTCGTAATATCAACTTCTTTTGAAGAAAATTCTTCTTCAATATTCTTTAAACCTATATAGCTTACTTGAATTTTATACGTAGAATTCTTAGTCAACTTAAGTCTGTATTTTCCAAACTTATCGGTAATTCCGTAGGATTCTAAGGTGTTTGTTTTCTTGTTTAATGCGATCACATTTGCCAGTTCTAGTGGTTTGTTGAGGCTATCTTTTACAACTCCTTCCATTTTTATTTGTGAATAAGAGATCGTAGCTACAAAAAGTAGTAGCAAACAGCATAATTTTTTCATGATCGAGTATTGAATGTGTTAGTAAGTTTTTTTCTGGGATAAATGTAATGATTATTAACCTCTTCTTCTTCCTCGGTTACTCATCATTTCTTGCATTTTACCTTTAATAGTTTCTTGGTACTTACTTTTTGTAATTTCTTTTCCACCTTTTGGTGCTTCTATCTTAATTTCTTCATCTGGATTGATGACAATTTTAGAACATAACATGGTTGTATCGCCAGCGCTTACTTCTAAAATTAATCCTGGAAGTCCCCAAAATTCTGCCGGTCCATGACTTACAGGAACTTGTGGTGAATACCAAGCTTCTATTTCTACCATTGGTACATCTGGTTTTCCGTCACCATCTTCATCTTTTCTTCTTAAATCGCTCCAAGAAAAATTATACCAAGCCAAATCATCTTGTGAAACAGTTGCTGTTGCTTTAAAACAAGTATACTGTCCAATTTGCTTTGTCTCTTTGCCCATTTTCCAGTCAATGGTATGTAATGAATCTTTCACTAAAAACTTTTTCCCGTAAAATTCTTGACTCTGAACCAAAGCTACGTTTTTTACATTCTTATATTGATAACCTCTTGTAAAGTTTGCGCCCCAAGAATCGGTTGCTCCTGAAATAGCATCTAACTTATCTTCTTCCTTAAAAACAGATGCTTCTTTATCAAAACTCAATACATACGTTTTTTCCAATCTGTTTTTCAAACGTGCCGCAACATCTTTCTTTTGTGCTTCGCTCATTCGCGCTCCCCAACTTCCTAGTTGCATTTTCGATTTTGAAAAGTAATACGCTTTTCCTTGAAATGTTTGCGTGTCATCCGCTTTAAATGAAAGCAATGCGATAAGCGAAAGTGATAGGAATTTTAGTAAAAGTGACTTCATGATGTGCGATTAAATTAATTTTTGTTTAACGAAGATAATAAAAGATTAAACGTTTAACACTGATTCTTGAAAAAATTAACAGTATTTTAAGTGTGATGGTATTTCAAACACTTGTTTTTACTACTGTTAATGGCTGTTTTGCTTGTGAAAAGGACATTATTTATAGTGTTTTTAAATTAAAAACAGTTAAACAAAAAAAGCCGAACAACACATTCTCACAAATGTTGTTCGGCTCAAAGCTAACTTGTAATAACACTTACTAACTACTTATGAACTCTTTTATACTTTATTCTCCTTGTCCTAACGAGAAACCACGTTTGCCATCAAACTCATACAAGTTTTCTGTTTTGATAACTTCAAAGCCTAAGTGATTTATATTTGATAATAAGGCTAAGATTTGTTCAAAATCTACAGGCATGTATTTTGGTTGTTCTCCGTTAATTGTAGCATTTATAGCGACAAATCTACAACGCCAGTGATCTGTACAATACGTTTCTGGCATTCCGTTAGGATATACTTTTACACCACGATTGGTGATCATTTTTAGTTTTAATTTATACGATTGTAATGCTGCTAACGCGTCTCCAATTTCTTGTGGATTTACACCTTGCCAGTTGATAAAAACATCCGTTCCTACTAAAACTTGTTCTTTTTGTGCTCTTATATATTCAGGAATTGAAATTCTTCCTGCATTTTCATCGATAGTACTTACAGGTAATTTTACTGGCTGATTTCCTAAGTTTTCAATGATTTTATCTGCGAATTCACTTGTAGATACTTTCTGAACACTTTGTCTTTCTTTGTAAATATCTGCGGTATGATATCCTTGCTCAATCGTTGTTAACAATGCGTTTTTAATGGAATTGGCAATATTTACCTTTCCAACATGAACCAACATCATTACTGCTGCGTTGATCAATCCTGATGGATTTGCAATTGCTTTTCCTGCAATATCTGGAGCCGAACCGTGAATAGCTTCAAACATGGCAATATTTTTTCCAACATTTGCCGAACCTGCCATTCCTACTGAACCTGCAATTTCTGCAACAATGTCCGAAACGATATCTCCGTATAAATTTGAAGTTACGACTACATCATAATTTTCAGGATTTGCTGCTAAACGTGCCGAACCGATATCAATAATTTGTGATTCACTTGTAATCTCTGGATATTCCGCTGCAATTTCTTTGAACACATTGTGAAACAAACCATCGGTTAATTTCATAATATTATCCTTTACCATGCAGGTAACTTTCTTTCTTCCGTATAATTTTGCGTATTCAAAGGCGTAACGAACAATTTTTTCACAACCTGGACGTGTAATCAACTTTAAACATTGTACCACATCTTGTGTTTGTTGGTGTTCAATTCCTGCGTACAAATCTTCTTCATTCTCACGAATAATTACCACATCCATGTTTGGAAAGTTGGTGTGAATATATGGCGACAATGCAGTTACAGGACGTACATTTGCAAAAAGTCCGAGTGACTTACGCAAGGTAACATTCAAACTTTTATATCCTTTTCCTTGTGGAGTTGTAATTGGAGCTTTCAAAATAATTTTATTCTGATTGATTACTTCCCAAGATTTCTTTTCGATTCCTGCAGAATTTCCAGATAAATATACTTTCTCTCCAACTTCAATAACTTCAGGTTCAATATTAGCACCACTAGCTTCTAAGATTTTTAGCGTAGCTTTCATAATTTCTGGTCCAATTCCGTCACCATATGCTACGGCAACTTTTGTTTTTACAGCTGTATTTTGTGTTTGTGAAACCTGTGTTTTTGTATTCTCCATTGCTTTTTGTTTTATTTTACAAGGCAAAGATCAAGAATATAGTTCATATATTTTTATTTATGTTTTATATGATATGTATAAGTGTTGTTTATGGGTTTGGTTTTGTGTTTTTATCGTAGTTTGTTTTTAGGTTTTTTTATTAATTGTGGAAAACCGTAAGAATTTCAGTTTCTTTTGAATTATTTTTATGATGATTAAATTATTCAAAAAAATAATAAATAATGAAGACAAGATTGATATTAATTATTTCAACTTTTTTGTTTATTGGTTGTGAATCGAAAGTAAAAACAGTTGAAAAAGACACAATTAATTCTGAAGAAGATTTGAATAAAGACCTTAAAATTGATAATGTAAAACCTCTTTCTAAATATACAACAGTAAGAAAAATGTTGGAAGCTGCTTCTGATTTTTATGAAGAGAATGGTTCTTTAAAGTTTATTTCAGAAGATAACTCAAACATTCATATTCAAGTTTCCAAATCAGTTCTTGAGGCAGAATCAAAAGATTTGAAAGAAGAAATTGTTAAAAGAGACATTGTGTATGTCGTATTTCAATCATTTGCTCAAACAAATATTGATAAAATTACTGTTACTGCAATTCCAATAGACCAGAATAATCGAAAAAAATATTATAATAGATATGCGAGAACAATTAAAATAGGTAGAGAAAAGGCAGCAAAAATTTTGAAAAAATACTTGGGTAGTGATAATTTTTCACTCCTTTATGAGAAGAATGGAGATTTATGGTTGCCTAGCAAAAAATTTAGTAAACTAAAATTCGAGAAACTAAATCAAGTATTTAATGAAATGTCAAATTAATCTAACTCATTAATAAAAAGCTTTCAAAAACAAAAAAATCCAAACAATACATTCTCACAAATATTGTTTGGATTTAGCTAACTTGTATATAACACTTACTAACTTCTTATATACGATTTGATATTCAATAAACTTTTTACGTATGTATGTAAAACTCTCGTCTTAATTGCAGTACAAAGGTGAAGAATAAAGTTTATATATTTTCATTTATGTTTTGTATGACATTCATAAGCTTTATTTATGAATAGTAGTAAGTATCTTGTTAATAGTGTTTTGTGTTTTTTTTTTGTGAAGATAATTTCTCGAAATCAAAGTACTTTTCGATACAATTTTTCTTCATTCCATTTCAAAAAACCACTCAAAGGGATGTTTTTTTTAATCTGACATATTGAAAATTTCAATGAAATAAGTCAAAAAAATCTAAGAGCTGAGCGATCTAAAAGTGAAACGATCTCAAAGCAAAGCGGTCTAACAGCACAGCGATCTAACAGCAAAGCATTCCATTCCGAAAAATCACTCAAAGAGACGTTTTTTTTTAATTCAACATATTAAAAGTTTCAATGAAATAAGTCAAAAAAATCTAAGAGC
>NZ_JBGCDL010000407.1:0-9366 GCF_045105435.1 Kordia sp.
AATACTAAATATTTTTTTAGCTTGATTTCCTCTTACCACGAATGCACGAATTTTTAGCTTGTTTGACGGCACGAGTTAAAAACTCGCGCTAGCCTTTGAGATTATTAGACTTACTTGATACGTCTTTGCGAACGAAGTGAAGCAATCTGTTTCTAAAAAACTAGATAGTTGTATGATTTCTTTACAACGAATATTTTTAGCTTGATTCTTCGGTATTTTGAGATATGAACTTTCCTTTGAAACTTCTCAATACTAATGTCTCAATACTCAATACTTTTTTAGTTTGTTTGGTAGTACGAAGTGAAAATTTACGTTGGCTTTACACAAATGGTTTCAAAGTATTTCTCGATACAACAAATCATAGATTTGCCACTCGAAATGACGTTTGAAAACTCTCAATACTAATGGCTAAATACTAAAATCTACCCAACATAGACTTCCAAAAGTTCAGAAGCTTCATCTGTGCTTATTTTTATGTTTTTGAGTGCCGCTGGCAGTAATAACGTTTCGCCAAATTTGAGTACTTCTTTGTATTTGTCGGTTTCAAAGGTGACGTTTCCTTTCACACACATGTAAATGACAAATGAATCTTTGTCGTCATGGTTGCGTGTCAATTCTCCTGAAAAGGGAATAAGATTTGTTGTGAAATACGGACAATCCACAATAGTAGTTACTTCGTTTTGCGTTTCTTGATAGTCCGTTTTGTAGTTTGTATGTAATGTGTAATCGATCGCATCTATGGCTAAATCAGTATGCAGTTCACGCCCATTTCCTTGTGCATCTACTCGATTCCAATCGTAAATTCGATATGTAATGTCTGAAGTTTGCTGAATTTCCGCTAAGACAATTCCGCCACCAATGGCATGAATTCTGCCCGTAGGCAAAAAATATACATCGCCTTTTTTTACTTCTTCAAAGTTAAGAATTTCGGTAAGTGTATTGTTTTTAAGATGTTCTTGATATTGTTCTTTGGTAACTTCTTGATTGAAACCCACCATGAGTTTGGCGCCTTCATCTGCTTGCATTACATACCACATTTCCGTTTTTCCGAATGAGTTGTGGCGTTCTTTTGCCAATTGATCGTTTGGATGTACTTGGATAGATAAGTCACTTTTAGCATCTATGTATTTGATAAGCAGTGGAAATTTTGTTCCGAATGCATCGTATACTTTTTTTCCTAATAGTGCTGATTGATAGGTTTCGCTAAGTTCTTGAAGTGTTTTGCCTTTTAGTTTGCCTGTTGCTACTACAGACGGTTCGCCTTTTACATCCGATACTTCCCAACTTTCGCCAATAGCGTCTCCCGAACTATTTTTGTTGAGTTGCGTTCGTAATTTGTCGCCTCCCCAAATACGTTCTTTGTAGATTGGTTCAAATTTTAAAGGATGTAATTTCATATTTTTATTCTCCAGTATATTTTACAAAGTTCCTTGGCGTTTCGTATAATACAACTTCTAATTGTAATGAAGGACTGATGTGTTTTCTGAGCTTATTCCAAATGACTACTACAATGTTTTCTGCCGTAGGATTTAAGTTTTTAAATTCCGGAACATCCAAGTTTAAGTTTTTATGATCAAACGCATCTTCTACTTCTGACTTAATAAGATCTTTTAGGATTTTTACATCCATTACATATCCTGTTTCTGGATCAATTGGTCCTTTTACACTCACAATCATTTCATAGTTGTGTCCATGAAAGTTTGGATTGTTACATTTACCAAAGACTTCGTTGTTTTTAGCATCGTCCCAATCTGGTCGATACAATCTGTGTGCAGCGTTAAAGTGTGCTTTTCTACTTACGGTAACTTTCATGTGTTATTTTGTTTGTCTTTTATTGGTCACATGCTGTTCGCTATTAACCATTCCCTTTGGTAATATTTTTTTTAACATGCTCGTTTCATGTATCGACTTTTATGTGTTTGTAAAATTTTTCAAATATGATTTTAAACCAAGCTGTATACATGTCCGGATTTGCCGCAATATCATCTTTCACCGCTTGCACGTCCATCCATTTCCAAGAAGCTACTTCATCCGGATTGATGCTGGGTTCGTCATTGTACGTTCCTATGATTACATGATCGTATTCATGCTCGGTTAATCCGTTGTCAAAAGCTGCTTTGTATATAAACGAAACTGCTTCCGCAAGTTCGGTAACAAATCCCATTTCTTCTTGCAATCTTCGTTTACCTGCACCAATGTTACTTTCACCTTCACGTTGGTGACTGCAACAGGTATTGGTCCATAAACCTGGAGAATGGTATTTATGTAAAGCGCGTTGTTGTAGCATGAGTTCTCCTTTGTCGTTGAGAATGAATACGGAGAAAGCTCTATGCAATACAGCTTTTTCATGCGCTTCTATTTTTTCCATAACGCCGATTTGTTCGTCGTTTTCGTTTACTAGAATTACGTTTTCTTTTGTCATATTTTTTGTTGGAACACAAATTTACGAAATAGCTTTTTGTGAATATTATACTTAGTTGCTATTTTTTAGTTAAAATTAACATAAGTTTTTTTATTATCAGTATGTTTCTAAAGGTTTGACAAGATATATTTTTCCTGTTTTTATCTATTTTGAACTATTTATCACACGACTAGTTACTCTTTTTCCTTATATTTAGGATATCTTACATGAACAACCGACACCAACTATTATTTATGAAAAAACATTACATTGCACCTTTTTTATTGCTCTTTTCAGTATTTGTTTCTTCTCAAAACGTTGGAATTCTTGAAATTGTTTCTCCTGATGTAACTAATTTTTGTTCGAATGTTTCTGAAACATTCACTGTTACAATAAAACCAGATCATAGTGGTAGTTATGACGGATTAGTGCCTTGTTTTTATCAATTAAACAGTGACACTATCGTTCAAGAAGACTTAAATTTTGTCTCGTTTTTAAATCTAAATAATAGTTTTTCGCAAGAAATTAGTCCGATACAAGGAATGAATACTTTGCGAATTTGGACCGATTTACCAGGAGATTCAGATGCTTCTAATAACGAAATTGAAATTCAGTTTGATTATTCTATAAATGATCCAACAACTCCTTGGACAGAAGATATGGAAGCTTTTCCAGCAATTGATAATCCTGGCGCTAATATCGCTTGTTGGGAAGTTTATTCTGTTGGGATAGACGGACAACCTGACGCACTCTCTACTTGGGGAGTTATTGATGCAAGTGCCTACCCTAATGCACCAATGCCCGCAAGTGGCAACAAGGTTTTTTCTCCTACGCTTCAATCTAATTTGTTTAGCAGTCTTTATTTGGTGAGTCCGGATATAGATATAAGTACATTGAGTTTGGCTGAATTGAGTTTTGATTATCATGTGTATGGACGATTTCAAGGAGAACTTTCTGTTGATATTTATCACAACGGCGCATGGACTAATGGTATAGGAGCTGTTACCAATGCAGAAAGACAATTGGAAATAAGTGATCCTTGGAAAAAGAAAACGATTTTATTAGACGGCTATGACGGTAGTATTAAAATTCGATTTACGTATGCTGATATCGATTGGGTTGGTTGGTATTCTGGCGATTATACGAATGGAAGTTTTACAGGAATTGATACGATTGAAGTGAAAGAAGCGCCTAGTTGCCCGTCTCCGAAAAATGTTATGATTCCTTTTGATGAAATTACAACAGAAACTGCAAACATTACTTGGACTGCTGGACATACAGAAACAAATTGGAAAATTGAGTATCGACCAATCGGTTTTACGCCGGGAACGGGAATTACATTACAAACTTCTCAAGCTTCCTATACAATTACAGGACTCACGGCAGGAACTGAATATGATGTATATGTACAAGCAATTTGCGGAGCTGTCGCTGGAACAGATGATAGCGCTTTGGTAACTTCAAATTTTCAAACCGTTTGTTCCGTTGTAGCACCTTGGACAGAAGATGTTGAGTTGCAATCAGGAACAACAAGAGGAGTTATAAATAATTGCTGGAAAACGGATCGGTATGAGACACATTTATACCGCTGGGATATTGTAAACAATGGCGGCGGAACTCTTAGCAATAATACTGGACCATCACAAGCGTATGAAGGAACTAATTATTTTCATATTGAATCTTCTCATATTAATGGCGGAAGCAGTTTTGCCATTGCTCCAGATGCTTCGTCTATCTACTCGCCTTTTATAGATGTATCTGGCTTAACAACTCCAGCTGTAAAATTTTATTATCACATGTACGGAGCAAATATTGGGTCTTTGAGCGTTGCTGTTTTTGCTAACGGAAGTTGGACAGAAGATGTGCATGTCATTTCTGGAGAACAACAAACAGCTAGCAATGATCCTTGGCTAAGTACACTTGTAGATTTAAGTGCTTTTTCTGGCGAAATTAGATTGCGATTTACAGGCATGTCAGCTTCCCAAGAACTACATCCGAGTGATATGGCAATTGATTTTATTCAAGTTAATGAATTTCAAGTATTAGCTACTTCGGAAGTGAGTTTAGATTTGGGAATTGTGATGTACCCAAATCCTGTGGACGACATTCTAAATATACAATCGCAAGAAAATATTGACTCCATTAAAATATGTAATATAGAAGGGAAAACAGTGTTGAATTTTTATTCAACTACAAACGAAAATATTAAAATCCCTGTAGCTAAATTTGCAACAGGAATGTATTTTATTGAAGTTACTAGCAAACAAAAAAAGGAAGTATTTAAAATGGTAAAACGCTAATACAGTTCTTTATTATAATAAGCGTATCGCATCTAACATCTTACTTTTGTTCGCAATCCTTTATAGCAATCTTTGTATCTTTTGGTGTGTCTGCTTTTGTGGGAATGAAACTTACCATTATAGAATCGTTTTGTAACGTCCACGTTCCGATATGTGTTTTTTTTCTGAACATGGAAACGGAATAACTACAGATATTTTTTTCATAGAAAACCCATTCGACACTTACCATTTTCATATTTTTATTTTGATAGTATATGGTATCCAAAAATTTAAGTTCAGACGAACTTACTTTTAAATTGATTGTTCTTGCACAAGAAGATAGTATGAGCAGTAGTGAAACTATAAAAAATAAGGCATTATTTTTCATTTTTGGTATGTATTAAAAGATCGGCTCAATTCACAAGATACTAAAAAAGCATTCTAAAGTAAATTAGAATGCTTTTTTATGTTGTATGTTTTTTATTTTATCGTTCTGTAACGATGAATTCACTTCGCCTGTTGAGTTGGTGTTCTTCTTCAGAACATTTGACACCATTGCTACAATTGTTTACCAAACGTTCTTCTCCGTAACCAGCTCCTATGAGTCTGCTACGGTCAATTCCTCTGGAAATTATATATTCGATTGTAGATTTGTTACGACGTTGCGATAATTTTTTGTTATACGCATCTCTACCACGACTATCCGTATGCGAACGTACGTCAATTTTAAGCGTTGGGTATTTATTCATCACAGCCACTACTTTTTGCAATTCCGCCGCAGCGTCAGGACGAATATTCGATTTATCAAAGTCAAAGTAGATTATTGGAATGTTTAATATTTTTGCTAAGTCATCACCTACTTCAAAAGGAACTTCTTCTTTTTCAAGCAATAATACTGTTGATCGTACACCAGCTTCTGCTGTTTTTGGCAACAATACTTCGGCAGTGTTGTAATCTTTTTTAGATCCTCTTACAAAGTATACTTCTTCACATTCTAGAATTGCTCTGAATCTAAAGTTTCCTTGTTCGTCACTATAGGTATTTTCTAATTCTGTATTGTCTTTGTCAAATAATTTCACTTGCGCACCTACAAGAATTTCATTCGTTTTAGAGTCTTTTACCACACCAATAAGTTCTTGCTCACATGTCCATTGAATTGGTTTCATTTCAAGGAATGAATAAATATCATCATCGCCTTGTCCACCATCACGATTAGACGCAAAGTATCCTTTTTTAGTTTTTGTATTGATGATGAATGAGAAATCGTCAACAGGACTATTCACTGGTTCACCAACATTGTAAATTATTTGTTCTTCATCATCTAAACGCATCACAAAAACATCCAATCCACCCAAACCAACATGTCCGTCAGATGAAAAGAATAATTCGTTGTCTTGACTTATAAATGGGAAGTTTTCTCTAGCTTCCGTATTGATTCCTTTTCCTAAGTTTTTAGGTTCGCCAAAAGTTCCATCATCATTGATTGTCGCCATAAATAAATCTGACTGACCAAGTGTTCCTGGCATATCAGAAGCAAAATAAAGTGTTTTTTCGTCTACGCTTAACGCTGGATGTGCTACAGAGTACAAATCACTGTTAAATGGTAATTCTTCAATATTTATCCAACGACCATCTTCGCGTGTTGCTCTGAATATTTTTAGTTTGTTGATTCCTTTTCTATCCTTTTTGTATTTTCCTTTGTAGTAATTGTTACGCGTAAAATACATGGTGTTTCCGTCTTTGGTAAACACTGTGGTAGATTCGTGGTATTTTGTATTGAGTTTTCCTGAGAATTTATCAACATTTGCCAAACTTCCGTTGTCAGCAACTTCTGCTCCGTATAAGTCTAAGAACGGACGTGCATTCCATTTGTGTTTGTAACGTTGTGCAACACCTGTATCTCTTGCTGAAGAAAACACTAAGTTATTTTCCAGATAGAAAGAAGGTGCAAAGTCAGAATATGGTGAGTTTATGCCTAAGTTTTCAATACGAAAACGACCTGATTGTTCTGCTATTTGATCAAGATAATTACGTGTGTTCATAAACTTTGTTCCACGAATATCGTTTCCTGTAAGCTTACTAAATTCTTGCATTTTTTGATCAGATTCAGCATAGCGTTTCACGGCTTTTAAGCTTTGTGCATAGCGAAAATAATATTCTGGTGCTACTTCTTCTCCTAGTTTAAATAGTTCGTCATACCATTTTGCTGCGTTTGTCAAATCGGCATTGTAATAGTATGAGTTTCCAAGTTTTTCAAACAGTTCTTTTGATTTGTATCCTTCTTCAGCAACTTCTTCATAGATTTCTATGGCGTTTATAAACGCATAGCTATCGTATTTTTCGTTTGCTTTGTCAAGTTTGTCCTCCTGTGCATATCCTACTAGGACGAATAAACTTACTAAAGTGTATATGAAATATTTTGTTCGTGTCATCATCGTTAGTTTTAGAAGAATCTTGGTGAGATTATTTTATCACGGTTATTAAACAATTCGAAACGTAAGAATACTTCGTACGAACCATCATTAAATTGTGTGTTTCCTAGTTCGGTAATTTCACGGTCATACGCAAAACCGACCATAAAACTGTCTGATAGTTGCAACCCGACCAATCCACTAAACGCGGTACTCCATCTGTAGGCTGCTCCTAGTGTAAGTTTGTCATTGATTAGGAAGTTGGCTGATAAATCTGCCTGTAAAGGCGCTCCAGATACTGCTTTGAATAGTACTGCAGGTTTAAATTTTACGCTATCACTCATATCAAATACATATCCACCTATTAAGTATAAGTTGATACGTTCTCTGGCCACAGATAGTGAAGATTCATCAAAGTGTTTTGTTTCTAATAAGTTTGGTGCTGATAGTCCAACATACCATTTTTCAGAGTTTCTATAGTAAATTCCGGCTCCTACATTTGGCGAGAATTTATTATCAATATTGCTTTGTAATAATACATCATTGGGACTGTATTCGTTTAAACAATCAAAACATACATCAAGTAAGTGTCCACCTGCTTTTATCCCGAAAGATAATTTGCCTTGCTCAGATGTTTTTATAGTATACGAGAAATCGATATCAAAATAGGTTTCATCAGTTGGTCCTAGTTGGTCATTTATAATAGAAACTCCTAATCCTACTTTTCCTGTTCTTCCTATTGGTGTATGTAAATTTAGTGTTTGCGTACGTGGCGCACCTTCTAAACCTACCCATTGTGAACGATGTAATCCCGCAATACTAAGTACTCCTCTCGATCCGGCGTAGGCTGGATTGATAGTCATGGTATTATACATGTACTGCGTATACTGAGCGTCCTGTTGACCGTAACTTTCTATTGAAAATACAGTGCTCAATAAGACTATGATGATGATTATTTTATTTCTCATTATAGTAAGCTATGTTTTTGTTTATTAGTTATAGCGTACATACTATCGAAATAGTATGTACGCTTGTATTATTTATCGTTGTATATATAAGTAACCGGCTTTGCTTTTGTTTACACCATTGGCTACATAATCAACAACGTAGTAATATGTTCCTACTGGTAACAGTTTGTTTTTCTGAACTGTAACTCGACCGTTAGATATACCTCGGAAATAGTTTCCGTTTTGTCCATATCCTTGTGTCTCGTACACTAAAACTCCCCATCTGTTATAGATACGTACTGTGTTGTCTGGGAACATTTCAATGTTTCTTATAGTGAATACATCGTTATCTCCATCTCCGTTTGGCGTTACCGCGTTGAAGAATTCCAAGTCATCTTCTACAGTATTTGAATTGTTGATATCTAAGAAGTTTGGAATTCCATCACCATCTTCGTCATCAGTTCCATCTGGTCCGTTTGGTATTCCGTCTCCATCACAATCTCCATCTATCCACTCTTGACTAGGATCTAATGTGATATCAATAACATTCAAGTCACATGGATCATTTGGATCGGTTGGATCGTCTCCGTTTGGTGGATTCAATTCGTCTCCATTTGATACTCCATCTCCATCACAATCTGCTGCTAAATATTCATCGCTTTGCATTATTGTAACATCTTCTGCATTAGAATCACATGGATCGTTTGGATCAGTTGGATCGTCTCCGTTTGGTGGATTCAATTCGTCTCCGTTTGATACTCCATCTCCGTCACAATCTGCTGCTAAGTAATCTCCAGAAGGTGTAACTGTAATATCAACTGCATTAGAATCACATGGATCATTTGGATCAGTTGGATCGTCTCCGTTTGGTGGATTCAATTCGTCTCCGTTTGTTACGCCATCGCCATCACAGTCTGCTGCTAAATATTCTCCTGTTTGCGCTACTGTTTGATCTCCGTTTACGAAATCACATGGATCATTTGGATCTGTTGGTGTTTCTCCATCTGGTGGATTTAACTCATCTCCGTTTGTTACTCCATCGCCATCACAATCTGCTGTTAAGTAATCTCCACTTACTGCTACTGTTTGATCGCCGTCAATGAAATCACATGGATTATTTGGATCTGTTGGTGTTCCGCCGTTTGGTGGATTCAATTCGTCTCCATTTGATACTCCATCTCCATCACAATCTGCTGCTAAATATTCATCACTTTGTGCTAGTGTTACATCATCTGCATTAGAATCACATGGATCATTTGGATCAGTTGGTGTTCCTCCGTTTGGTGGATTCAATTCGTCTCCATTTGTTACTCCGTCTCCATCACAAT
>NZ_JBGCDL010000408.1:0-9731 GCF_045105435.1 Kordia sp.
CGTATTGGAAATTGAAGAAGGAAACAACATCCAAGCGATTAAAGATGGTTTGGCAGAAGCAAAATCAAGAACAGGAAAAGGAAAACCAGTAGTTGTATTATTACATACTGAAATGGGGAATGGTGTTGATTTTATGATGAATACACATGCTTGGCACGGAAAAGCGCCTAGCGACGAGCAATTGGAAAGCGCCTTAGCACAAAATCCTGAAACTTTAGGCGATTATTAAGATGAAGAAGCTATTATATATATTTATTTTTATAACGTCGTCAATTTTAGTGGCGCAAGATAAAAACACACTCAAAGTTGAATTGGATTATTTGGTAGATTATACTGTTGGTCCCGAAAATAGTGGAATGACTCTTACTATGGGGTTTGATAAAAGTGGACGTTATGTATGGAGTGATTTTACAATGTTTCAATCAATTTTTGAAAATTCACTTACCAGATCTACTGGAATGCCAAACTTTTTTAAGGATGGAAAAATTCATTTTATCTTAGATACTAAAACAGTAACCGTCTATGCGCATTTAAGTAATGAGAATAATGCGATGTTTATGAAAATGAATGTTGAAGAAATGTTAGATCAGCAATTGTTCAGCACAAAAAGTGATTCTGATAAGGTTATTAAAAAGGTTGGTCTTGTTTCTAAAAAGACAGATGAAGAAATCACAATTTTAGATAAAGTTTACAAAAGCTATTCTGTGTATCCAACAAATGAAATAAATAATCCACTTACTGTAGTATTTGACAAAAAGTTTCCAGTAAATAATAAAAAGTTATTTGGAGACTTTATTCAGATGATAATGAGTAAAGTTGACGATATTGATTTGAATTCTATTGATTTACCAAAAGGAGTGATTTTGTATGTAAAAGCCAAGAATGAAGTCATACTTAAAGCAACCAATGTACAAAAGACAAGTAGAACAATTACAATTAACAACACCGTAGAAATAAAAGAATGAAAAAATATACAAACACAGGTAATAAAGATACGCGTTCAGGATTCGGAGATGGATTGACTGAACTTGGAAAAACGAATGAGAATGTCGTAGCACTTTGTGCTGATTTGACAGGATCGTTGAAAATGGGCGATTTTAAGAATAATCATCCAGAGCGTTTTTTCCAGATCGGAATTGCAGAAGCAAATATGATCGGAATTGCCGCAGGAATGACTATTGGTGGAAAGATTCCGTTTACAGGAACGTTTGCTAACTTTTCTACAGGTCGTGTGTACGATCAAATTCGTCAATCGGTTGCGTATTCTGATAAGAATGTAAAGATTTGTGCTTCTCACGCAGGAATTACGTTAGGTGAAGATGGTGCAACACACCAAATTTTAGAAGATATTGGTTTGATGAAAATGTTGCCTGGTATGACTGTTATCAATACATGTGATTACAATCAGACAAAAGCAGCTACTTTAGCGGTTGCTAAACATCACGGACCTGTGTATTTACGTTTTGGTCGTCCGAAAGTAGCGAATTTTACTCCTGCTGATCAGACTTTTGAAATTGGAAAAGCAGTACAATTAACCGAAGGAACGGATGTTACGATTGTTGCAACAGGACATTTGGTTTGGGAAGCGCTTCAAGCAGCAGAAACATTGGAAGCTGCTGGAATTTCTGCGGAAGTGATTAATATTCACACTATAAAACCTTTAGACGAAGAAGCTATTTTGACTTCTGTTGCTAAAACTGGTTGTGTAGTAACTGCCGAAGAACATAATTTCCTTGGCGGATTGGGAGAAAGTGTAGCACGTACATTGGCTTTGAACACACCTGCGCCACAAGAATTTGTAGCAACACAAGATACTTTTGGAGAATCGGGAACGCCAGCACAATTGATGGAAAAGTACGGTTTAAATGCCGCTTCTATCGTAAAAGCTGCTGAAAAAGTGATTGGAAGAAAGTAATAGATTTTAAAATAAATCGTTTCTTTAATAATAACAAAAACAATGAGATCATGAAAAACAACCTATTATGTTTGGTATTTCTGCTTGCTTCTGCAACTTGCCTTGCGCAGTTTGGAGTAAAAGCAGGATTGAATTTTAACTCGAATGGAGAATTTAAACTTCAAGATGTAATCAATGCAGGAGAAAATATTGTAGAAGATAGTGGCGACGCAAAAATTGGCTATCATGTTGGAGCGTACTACGAGATTAATTTTAGTAAATTATACCTTCGTCCAGAAATTGTATACACAAAAACAAAAAGTGAATACGGTTCTAGCGCGTATGATATGTCTAAAATTGACGTACCAGTTTTAGTAGGTATTGATGTTATTGGGCCGCTAAGTATATTTGCCGGACCTGCTTTTCAGTATACGCTAGATAATGATTTAGAAAATAATACAATTTCTGATGTGCGAAATGATATTACCGTCGGATTCAATTTTGGAGCTGCTGTAAAAATCGGAAATATTGGATTAGATGTACGTTATGAAAGAGGTTTCTCTGAAAACGAAGCTAATATTTTAGATTCTAATAATATCCAAATTGGAACGTTAGATTCAAGACCTAGTCAAATTATTTTTAGTCTTTCTTTGCGATTGTAAACAAGAACTGAATTTATAATATATAGAAAGAGGCTGTCTTAAAAGTCGCAATTTCGTCAAACCGAACTTGACTCGGTTTCTCATAATAGTTGATAATCAGCTTTATGTGATTCTGGATCAAGTCCAGAATGACGGCTTTTGAAGCTTTTAAGACAGCCTCTTTTGTTTTTAATAGACACTATCCTAAAACGAATTTATTAGCAATATTTATTTCATTTCAAATACTTTCCAAGTATCTATTTTATCATCTGCATTTTCTGATGTTATTTCTCTCATTCGGAATTTATTCAACTCAATTTTCTCAATTCGTTCTTCTTTTTTAGGTTCTTCATAGAGAATATCAAATGTTACTTGACCTTTTATTTTCCATTCTTCTTGATTCAAACTAATTAATTGTAAGCCTTTAAATCGACTTGCACACGAAGAATAGTATTTCCCCAATTCAATAATTCCATCATTATCTATATCAGATACAGGAAAAATATAACTAGTTTCCAAGCAAGCTGAGTTAACTCTTATTGGAGGAATTTTTTTATCCGTAAATATTACAGAAGCACCATCTTCAACAGCATTATTCGTTGTAATAAATAATTCAGGAATTATTAAAATAGAATCATTTATTCCGTCATTATTTATATCACCTAAAGATTTTATTTCAGAATATCGGTCTAGATTATCAACTAATATTGATGTCAAAACTACAATAGTAGTATCTTTTAAAGATTCTTTAATTCGTTTATGAATTTTAGAATTGGATAACAACTCCGCTTTTTGAGCTGGCTTTTCCCAATGATCTCTCCAACTATTAAATTCCGTAATTTCTGTTTTGACAGGAATTCCTTCATCAGATTTATTTTTACAAGAAAAAGAAATTAGTAGTAATAGTAGCAAAATTGATTTATAAAATGTTTCTTTCATATTGCTTGCAACGTATACATAACAGGTATTTCTGTTATTCTATTATGACCAAATCTATTTATTTCACATAAAATTAGTCAAAATGAAACTAAAATAATTTCATGAGAAATCAAAATAAAGAGTATGGTTTATACCGAACTTACATTATTTACTTATGAAAGCAGGAAACAAAAAAAGCACTTCCATAAAGAAGTGCTTTCGTATATTTTACTAAAAAATTTTATGCGCTAGTTTGCATCTAGATAATCAGGAATTCCATCACCATCAGTATCTGTCAATACAACCGTTCTAATCGTAGTTACGCCAGCAGCATCCGTATCTCTTGTTTTTATAATTTCATTGGCTGCATACGTTGGTTCTGTATCTCCAGAATTCAATGTATACGTATTTTGAACGACTTCATTTGCAGTTGGCGTTCCATCACCATCATCATCGGTATCACTAAAATCAGGAATTCCATCGCCATCTGTATCATCATCGGCTACATCACGATCACCATCAAGATCTTCCATAGAAGAAAGTAATCCGTCAAAATCGGTGTCTAAGTAAACAACATCGTATAAATTGAAAGAGAAAATTAATGGAGAATATACTGGAATACCAGGTTGCGATAAGTTAAAATATCCCATTCCCGATGGCATAAACACAGCACCAATTCCTCCATTTCGTGGTTGTAAGAAACCATTTTCACCTTCTACTACGGCTTCAGGTGTTTTAAATTCAGGCAATCCCAATTGAAAACCTCTTACTGTACTTACTCCTGCATTTACCAAAGGAATTTGAGTTCGTGTCAATCGCAAATCAAATGTTTCCAAATCTAACAACTGACCGTGATATACCAAGTCAACTTCATCAAAATTAGAATATGATTTTCCACCACCTTCACGTATTTTAAGTATGTAATATTTATATTCTATATCAAAATATGTAGTAGTACGTTCTTCAACTTGGTTAATTAATGGAATTTTATCAGCATTTACGCCTGCAATAGTATCAAACGCAATTCGCACATTATCATTCGCAACACTTTCTGGATTTACCAAATCAAAATCATCGTAATTATAGAAATGTGTGTTTAAAAATTCAATAAGCGCCGCATCATCTTCAACTTGTTGCTCTGCTCTATCTCTCAGTATAGCAAAAGCTACTGGATCATCATCACTTTTACACGAAAAAACACTCGTAAATACAACTAATGTTAATAATGCAAATTTTATAAACTTCATCATTGTTTTTTTAAATTTTGGCTTGCAAGATACAATTTTATCCTACTTTTGTATATTCTTTAACGTAGTTTTTAGAGTTTTTGTATGAGGATAGATAAATACCTTTGGTGCGTGCGTTATTTTAAGACCCGAAACATTGCTACAACTGCATGTAAGAAGGGACATGTTAAGATAAATGGCGCTACCGTAAAACCATCAAGAGATGTGTATCCTACGGATAAAATTGAAGTCCGTAAGGAGCAAGTTTCAAGACATTTAACCGTGCTTGATATTCCACCAAATCGTGTGGGTGCAAAACTTGTTGATATTTATAGAGTAGATACAACGCCTAAAGAAAACTTTGAGCATTTGGAATTATTGAAACACGCAAAAGATCATTACCGAAAGCAAGGAACTGGAAGGCCTACTAAAAAAGATCGTCGAGAAATTGATGATTATCTGGATGATACTATTGATCGTGATGAAAGTAATTCTTAATTTTACTCGATAATCGAGCATTATAATACTTCGTTGATTTGCTTCGAAGTAGTTTATTAAATTTTTAAAGTTATGACCGTAACAGGAAATATTATACTCAACCACCAGCAAATTCAACACAAAACACGTCGTATTGCGTATCAAATTTTAGAATCAAACGTGAATGAAAAAGAAATTATCATTGCAGGAATTGCCAGTAATGGATTCGTTTTTGCTCAAAAAATAAAAGCTGAGCTAGAAAAAATTACAGCGGCGGCTATTACATTATGCGAAGTGAAAATTGACAAGCAAAACCCGTTGCAATCTGTTACAACTTCCATTCCTAAAGAAAATTATATAAACAAACCTTTAGTACTAATTGATGATGTTTTGAATTCGGGAACAACTTTAATTTACGGCGTAAAGCACTTTTTAGACGTTCCTTTGAAGAATTTTAAAACCGCAGTACTTGTCAATAGAAATCACAAAAAGTATCCTATAAAGGCAGATTTTAAAGGAATTTCGCTTTCAACTTCTATCCAAGAACATATTGATGTTGTTTTTGCAGAAGAAGACATGGCGTATTTAGTCTAAAATAGTTTCTATCTGTTTCACTATTACTTCAATCGTTTTTTTATCTGTAGCAATTGTATGAGTGGCATCTTGATAGAAAGCGTTTCGTTCAAAAAGGTGTTTCCCTATAAACTCTGGCAAATCTTCATCAGCAATCGCACTAATTAATGGTCTTTTCGCTTTTTCACCTTTCACTCTATTGATAATTTCTGGAATAGATGTCTGCAAATAAAAAGTCTGTTTGGTATATTCGTGAATCAACTTCATATTATTTGCGTAGCAAGGTGTTCCGCCACCTAAAGAGACAATCAAGGATTCTTTGGTTTCTAAAATTTCTTTCAAATACGAATGTTCTTTCATGCGAAAATAAATTTCGCCCTTCGTTTCAAAAATTTCAGGAATTGTTTTTCCCTCTTTCGTTTCAATATAATCGTCTAAATCGAGCACAGGAATTTCCAATACGGTTCCAAGTAATTTTGAAACAGCACTCTTTCCACTTGCCATATATCCTAAAAGTATAATCATCATTTCTATATTATAATATATTTATTTTTAAGCGCTTACAAAAATCATAAAAAAAAAGATAAAATTATATTAAAAAAGACTTGAAAAATAAAATTATGATGTTATATTTGCACCCGCATTCAAGGAATTAATTACAGTTAATTTTTGAATGACCTGGTAGCTCAGTTGGTAGAGCATCTCCCTTTTAAGGAGAGGGTCCTGGGTTCGAGCCCCAGCCAGGTCACAAATTATATACTACAAAGGTCTTATGACCTGGTAGCTCAGTTGGTAGAGCATCTCCCTTTTAAGGAGAGGGTCCTGGGTTCGAGCCCCAGCCAGGTCACAAAAGTTAAGCAATCGCTTAACTTTTTTGTTTTATATTTACTGTAAAACCTCAGAGTACACCGAAGTGCTGGAATTGGTAGACAGGCATGGTTGAGGGCCATGTGTTCATTAGAGCGTGTGGGTTCGACTCCCATCTTCGGTACTAAGAAATTTTTTCTTAAAACAAAATCCCAGCAGTTGTGTTGGGATTTTTTTGTTTGTAAAAACGAAAGGGTTACTATCTTTAGTAAGTGCTGTTTTTCTAAGAAATATTCAAGAAATAAAAATTCGTTTTATATTCGATTAGTATTGACTAACTTTATACCAAATCAACAAGGAAAATCACACAGAACGATCATACGTAATTGCTAGAAAGATGAAAAAATTAATATGCATTTTTTTGATATGTATCTCATGTCAAAGTCAAGAATCGAATAAAAAACAGGAGTCAAGCGAAATTCAAACTATCGAAAATGGCTTGTTTTTAGCAACACAAATAGAAGGTAGCGCTGTTGAAACCTTTAATATTAGAGACAGAATGAACTATTATAAAGTTCCTGGAGTTAGTATCGCTGTGGTTGAAAATGGAAAATTAAAATGGGCAAAAGGCTACGGAATTGCCAATACAAATACAGGAAGTAAAGTTGATGAAAATACCCTATTTCAAGCAGCTTCTATTAGCAAACCTATAGCTGCATTAGCTGTGTTACAATTAGTTGAAAAAGATGTTCTTGATCTTGATAAAGATGTAAATAATTATTTGAAAGATTGGAAAATTCCTGCCAATGAGTTTACAAAAAATGAAAAAGTTACACTTAGAAGATTATTGACGCATACCGCTGGCGTAACCGTTCACGGATTTCCTGGCTATACACAAACTGCTACATTTCCTACCACAACACAGGTTTTAAATGGAGACGGAAATACACCGAAAATAACTGTAGACACAGCTCCTGGTGAAATTTGGCGATATTCTGGCGGTGGCTACACCATCGTTCAAAAAGTAATTGAAGATGTTACACAAAAACCATTTGAAGCAACTATGGACAACAACGTACTGAAAACTATAGGAATGAAAAACAGTACTTTTGAACAACCATTAACAAACCGAAAAGAAAATGTGAGTGCTGCATACGACTTTCAAGGAAAAATAATTGATGGATTATGGAATAATTATCCAGAAAAAGCCGCTGCAGGTTTATGGACAACTCCAACCGATTTAGCAAAATATTGTATCGAAATTCAAGAAATTTTAAAAGGCAAAGAAAACGGTATTCTAAAAAAAGAAACGGTTCTTAAAATGCTAACTGCACACAAAAATAATTGGGGATTAGGTCCTTCTTTAGATGTGAATGAAGACTTTTTAATATTCCGCCATGGCGGGAAAAATGCTGGATTCACTAACAGATTCCTCTCATTCACAAAACGTGGATATTCTGTGGTAATTATGACAAATGCCGACAATGGAAATGGTTTAGTTGACGAAATTTTAAGAGCAATTTCTAAACATTATGATTTAGGAATAAGCAATTCAAAAACCATAAAACCTGTCAAATTAACAAATGAAGAACTCAGCAAACTTACAGGCAAATACAAACTAAATTATCAAGTGCCTAACATTGGCGATTATTTTATTGAAATCAGCATTAAAAACGACAAGTTGTTTGTGAACGATCCAAATAACGGAGACACAAAAGTACTGACAGCTTTAGGTGAATTAAAGTTCATCGATTTAGCCATTGGAGACGAAGGAATGTTTCAAATTGAAAACGAGAAAACTGGTTTGGTTTGGGGAAATAATAGATTCCAATTCTATAAAGTAGCTGAATAAACAATTTAGAAGCTTAAAGAAGTTTCTTTTCAATACAAAATCCTAGCAGAAATGTTAGGATTTTCCTTTTGAACAAAGGTGCAAAGTACAGTTTGTTTCTATTTTATGAGGCGCAAAAATAATGCTTTAAATGATGATGACAGATTGGTTGGTTGCAAATATTAAACAAATTAGCTATTGATCAAACAGCAAAAAATATGTACTAATTACTTTCACTAGGTATAAACTGTTTTTTCTATTTCAGCTGATACACAACTCACAGAAATAATACCTGTTAATTACGGGATTCCCATAATGGAATGTAAGTAAAATTTTATATTTTTCATCGTATTAATTAATCTTTTAAAATTTTAAAACCATGAAAAAAAGAAATTTCAAAAGTTTAAAACTGAATAAAAATTCGGTTTCTGAGCTAAACAGCACTGGCGTAAAAGGTGGAGGAACAAGTTATGCTCCAGAAGAATGCTGGGGAACGTTACAAGAATATTGTACAGGACGTAATTGCACTCAAAATTGGCATTGCGAGTGGGGAACATTTCCTGTATAAAACTAATATTGGAGGATTTGAAGCAATTTGAATCCTCTTTTTTTTTGATTGACTTTAAGGTTTGTTCACTTCAAATACGTTTCCGAAAATTCCAAAAGAAATCATTTTACCTTCTCTGTCGCTTCCTAAACTATCTATCACTGAAAACAAATAATATGACTTATATGCTTTTTTTGCTTCATAAGCTTTGTCTTTATCTATTTTTGTTCTGTTTTTCAAATAATTCAAATGCTCTTTAAATGTGGGATTGGTAGAAAAAGCCAATATAACTATGATAAGTAATCCTAAAAACAAAGTCGAAGAAGTACTTGTATATCCATTTGTTTTAGCCCAGCTTGCTTCTTTCTTAGCTTCTTTAGCTTCGTTTTTAGTTTCTATAACTTCCGCTTCAACCTTATCTATTTTTTGACTCAAATCATCTATTTGATTTTTTATTTCTGAGAGTTCTTTTAGGTATCTTTTTTCCAAAACGTAAATAATATATTACTTTAAATATACGATTTTATGCAAAAAAATAGTTGTAAAAACATAATAATTTCAATTATTCTCTTTTTAACACAATTTTTTCGGAATACATTTTGTGCAAGTAATTACTTAAACCGATTAAATTGAAATTATGAACACAATCACTTCACTAAAAGTTACCATTGTATGTGTTTTGAGCAGCTTTATTTTGAACGCACAAAATAGCTGTAAAGAAACACTCTCGCTGTTTGCGGAGAATGTAAAAACGAAACAATTCGCGGAAGCTTCACCGCAATTAAAATCGCTGCGAGAAAACTGCGCCAAATTCAGT
>NZ_JBGCDL010000409.1:0-4232 GCF_045105435.1 Kordia sp.
TCTGTAAAGTCAATTTTATCCGTAGAAACCGTTACCACTTTTTTTCTACTAAAACGTGTGGCACAAATAAACGAAGCTTCATCCATCATGTGCAATGCCGTTCCGCCGAATAAGGTATCGTAATGATTGGTCGTATTTGGAAATACAGCTTTAAAGATATGTGTTTCAGAGTTTTCAATGCGTGTAATAGTGTCTGCGTTCATAAGTAACAAGTTTTGTTATACGGCAATTGGTTTAATTTATCGCAAAGAAGAACATTCCTGCTTAGGTATTGCTTATTTTTAACAAAATAAATTTAGAATCCCAAAGATAACGTATATGCAAACAATAGACAGTCTAAAATGGCGATATGCCACGAAAAAGTTTGATGCCAATCGCTTTTTAGATGATACCCAAATAGAAACATTAAAAGAAGCGTTTAACCTTACTGCAACTTCGTATGGCTTACAACCCATTCGTTTGGTGGTAATTAAAAACAAAGAATTACAAGGACAATTGGTTGAACATTCTTGGAATCAACGCCAAGTAGTAGATGCTTCGCATTTGTTGGTAATTTGTGTTGAGAATACAATTGATGAAGCCTATATTGATTCGTATTTTGATCGTGTAGTAGCAATTCGTAATACGCCAGAAGATATTTTAGCGCCTTTTAAAGACTTTATGAAGAATTCTTTTAAAGACAAAACACAAGAAGAACTCAAAACATGGGCTTCCAAACAAGCGTATATTGCTTTAGGAAACCTATTAAACGTTTGCGGTGTGGAACAAATTGATTCCTGTCCAATGGAAGGCTTTGTTCCAGAAAAATACGATGAAGTTTTAGGTTTAACTGCACACGGACTTTCTTCAGTTTTAGTATTGCCAGTAGGACATAGAGCTGAAGATGATATGTTTTCAACTATGGCTAAAGTGCGCAAGTCGGTTGCAGAAAGTGTATTAGAATTGTAATATTTTGGCAAGATTGTTGTTTTAATACAAGAAACACATATATTTGTTTTACGCCTTAACACAGTATACACATGAAGAAATTACTTTTTTTAGCCGTATTTTTTATTGGATTTTCAGCTTTAGCACAGGAAGATGTCAAGTTAAATTGGTTGACAGATTTTGAGAAAGCGAAGAAAATTGCTAAAAAGTCTAACAAACCTATTTTGATTTATTTTACTGGAAGTGATTGGTGTCCACCATGTAAAATGTTGAAAGAAGACTTCTTTTACACAGAAAAATTCAAAGAAAAAGCAAAAGATTTTGTGTTGGTTATGGCCGATTTTCCTAGAAGAATAGATATTATTACTGACGATCAACGTCAAGAAAATAAAAAATTAGCTAGAAAATACAATACTAAAAATAAGTTCCCAAATATTGTAGCTGTTAATCATAAAGGACAAGAATTAGACAATATTATGTCATACAACATGATGCGCGACACTTCAAGACATTATAAGTTTCTCGAAAAAATAATGGAAAACTATTAATAAAATTCACATAAAATAAAACCTCTTTTCTATACTTTTGTAATTAGAAAAGAGGTTTTTCTTTTTTATAAAAATCTAAGATCAAGCAAAAAAATACACTATGCCAGGATTTGAACTATTTAGCGATGCCGAACGTAAAGAAGTACACGATGTGTTAGAAAGCGGCGTATTAATGCGTTACGGATTTGATGGAATGCGAAACGGACATTGGAAAGCAAAAGAACTCGAACGTGCCTTAGAAGCGCAATTTGATGTAAATCATGCGCAATTAGTTTCTAGCGGAACCGCAGCAGTTTCCGTAGCATTGGCAGTGACAGGAATTGGAGCAGGTGATGAAGTCATTATGCCAACATTTACATTTGTAGCGAGTTTTGAAGCCATTATGATGTTGGGCGCTATTCCTGTATTGGTGGATATTGATGATACACTTACGTTAGATCCGGAAGCGATTCGCAACGCAATTACGCCAAAAACGAAAGCCATCATGCCTGTACACATGTGCGGAAGTATGGCAAACTTAGGTGAAATTAAAGCAATTTGTGATGAACATAATTTAATCTTGGTAGAAGATGCATGTCAAGCTATTGGCGGAACGTATAACGGAAAAGCACTCGGAACTATTGGTGATGTCGGATGTTTTTCGTTCGATTTTGTAAAAACTATGACCTGTGGCGAAGGTGGTGCAATTATTACCAACAACAGTGACTATAAACTGAATGCGGATCATTATAGCGATCACGGACACGATCATGTGGGAAGCGATAGAGGCGCAGAAACGCATCCGTTTTTAGGATACAACTTTCGTATCTCGGAACTAAATGCAGCAGTTGGTTTGGCACAAGTACGACGTTTGCCTGAATTTTTAGACATTCAAAAGAAGCATTACACAATTTTACGCGAAGCTTTAGCGGATATTCCGGAAGTAACTTTCAGAACAGTTCCAGAAGGCGGCGTGGAAAGTTGTGCCTTTTTAAACTTCTTCTTGCCCGATTTGGAAATTGCCCGTAAAGTCATGGCAGGATTCAAGCAAAACGGAATTGATGTATGTTTTCATTACTACGATAACAATTGGCATTACATTCGCAAATGGGAACACTTAAAAGACTTAAAGTCGTTGTATCCAATTGCTGCGGAAGTAAAAGAAGGAATGAAATATTTGGACACAAAAACTTTTGATCAATCTGATCAGTATATAGCGCGAAATGTTTCTTGTTTGATAAAAATGTCTTGGACAGCAGAAGAGGTGAAAGCAAGAGGAGCAAAAATGCGTGAAGTGATTTTGGCTTCTATTTAATTTTAAATGCTAAATGCTAATGTTGAATTGAAGAAAACCTCTGAAACGTCATTGCGAACGCAGTGAAGCAATCTCATACTTTAAGTTACAAAGTATCGTTTTATAACAAACAAATTACCAAGTCGTTACGTTTCTCGTAATAACAGTTCGTAGTTTTTCGTTTCAAAGTACTTTTCGATATAATTTTCTATTTATCTGGACTGCGCTCAATATGACAGAAAATCATTCCTTTAAATTTTTATGTGAAGTAAAGAAGTTCCTTTCCAACAACTCTAAAAGCACGTACGTGCTAACAGCGATCTAAAATCTAATAGCGACAGCAGTCTAATTAATAAGATACATAATCCACAATTTCCAAACCGTAACCAATCATTCCGACACGTTTCTCTTGATGTGTATTCGTGACTAATTTAATCTTGCTAATATTGATGTCATGTAGAATTTGTGCTCCAATTCCGAAATCTTTCGAATCCATTTTAATCTTTGGCGCTTTGTATTCGCCATCGTTTTGTAAGGCTTTCAATTCTTTAATTCGGTGAAGTAAGTTTAAAGAACTATGATCTTGATTTATAAAAATGATTGCACCTTTTTCTTCGTCATTAATCAAACGAAACATATCATCTAGTTTTTTATCTGCATTGTTGGTCAACGTTCCTAAAATATCGTCATTCACTAAAGTAGAATTGATACGTGTTAGTACATGCTCATCTGCTGTCCAACTTCCTTTTGTCAACGCAATATGAATTTGATTATTTGTTGTTTGTTGGTAGGCACGCATGCGGAAATCGCCAAAACGTGTTTGTACATCAAAATCTTCCTTTTTCTCAATCAATGAATCGTGTTCCATTCGGTAGGCTACTAAATCTTCAATAGAAACAATCTTTAAATCGAAGTTTTTAGCTACTTCTAGCAATTGTGGCAAACGCGCCATCGTACCATCTTCGTTCATAATTTCTACAATCACACCAGCAGGTTGCAAACCAGCCAAACGTGCAAAATCGATAGCCGCTTCTGTATGTCCTGTTCTACGTAAAACACCGCCTTCTTTCGCTTTGAGCGGAAAAATATGTCCAGGACGTGCCAAATCAAATGGTCTTGTGTCTTTATCAATTAATGCTTGTACTGTTTTAGAACGATCGGAAGCAGAAATTCCGGTTGTAACGCCGTTTCCTTTCAAATCAACCGAAATGGTAAAAGCTGTTTCCATCGGATCGGTGTTGTTGCTCACCATCATTCCGAGTTGCAATTCTTTACAACGATTTTCTGTCAAAGGCGCACAAATTAGACGACGACCATGTGTTGCCATAAAATTGATCATTTCGGGCGTTACCTTTTCAGCAGCAGCTAAAAAATCACCTTCATTTTCACGATTTTCATCGTCAACTACAATAATTACTTTTCCTTGTCGGATATCTTCAATGGCTTCGTGGATGCTATGTAATTGTGTATTAGGCTTCACTTTT
>NZ_JBGCDL010000410.1:0-17809 GCF_045105435.1 Kordia sp.
AGATTTACCAATGCAAACACGGTAGAGTTTATTTTTCAAAATATCAATTTGCCTTTTGATGATGCTTCTAATGATGGTTTTGTGACGTTTAAAATAAAAACACTTCCCACTTTAGACATTAACGATACGTTTGAAAATGATGCAGAGATTTATTTTGATTATAATTTTCCTATTCTAACAAACAATAGTATCACAGTTATAAAAGACGTGTTGAGTACAACTGATATTTCGTTTGAGAGTTTTGAAATGTATCCGAATCCTGTAAAAGATGTTGTGATCATAAAAACGAAAGAAACTATTGAAAACATCAAAATCTATGATATTTCAGGTAAATTTATTCAAGAAGAAACTTTCACAGGAACACAAAGTACAATTGAAATTAAAACTTCAAAACTAGCACAAGGAACTTATTTTGTTAAGATTGAAACGGAATCAGGTGCGGTTTTAGTTAAGAAAATGGTGAAAGGGTAATTGTTATTGCTTACGCTATAGAAGCGCTTCGCTTTTAGATTGTTAGTCACGCTTCGCTTTAGTATTTTAGTCAGACGATTATTCTGCAATGACCTTTGTCATTCATTTTCGGAAAAACGTTTGGTAGTTATTTTTAAGAAATTTTCAATGTAGCAGTGTCAATTCTGCGGAAGCGATATAAAATTAAAGATATACGTCACTACGAGGAGTTTACGACGTGGTAGTCTGTTTCTAATAGAAATTTAAGTTTTCTTTGAAGAAGATTGCTTCGTCATTCTTTCTCGCAAAGACGAATCGTAGTTTTTTATACATTTTCAAATTAACATCCTACAAAAGTTCCTCAGAAGGATCCCAAAGATATTTGTCAAGATTTTGAATCTGATTGTCTATAACTTCTACACCTTCACTTTCTAGCAATTGTTGCATTAAGTTGGTGCCTTGAAAATGATGCTTTCCTGTAAGTAAGCCTTTTTTGTTTACCACTCTGTGCGCGTGAACGTCTTCGTGCTTTCCAGAACTATTCATTGCCCAACCAACCATACGCGCACTTCTAGCCGCGCCTAAATATTTGGCAATAGCGCCGTAACTTGTCACTCTTCCATACGGAATTAAACGAGCGACTTCATACACGCGTTCAAAGAAATTTTGGTTTTCAGGTTTCATGCGGCAGCATCGTTATGATAAAAAATACGAACAAGCGTCACGATGACTAAAACCAACATTAACGCACTTAAAATATGATCGGAATACTTTGAGAAATGTCCCGATTTTGATTGTGATTTGTTAAAGTAAAACACATACATATATAACATAGCAAAGGTTCCAAAACCTGTTCCTAATACAAATATAATGACATCGGGAATTGAGAATTCCATCAAGCCCGACGTTCTCCACAAAGCATTTAAACCAATAAAATACGGAATTGGTAATACGTTGAGCATTGCTAAGAAAATTCCTTTAAAGAAGCTTCCTTTTTTGCTCACTTTTACCATTCGAATTCGTTTTTCTTTTCGCTTTTTCTTTCTTGCGATGATAAAAAAGTAGATTCCTAACAAGCCAAATATGACCAATGCCACTTTTTCTAATACGACAATTACTTCTTGATTGTTGTATAAATATTTGGAAATCATTACCGCAATAACTGCCTGAATCATTACAACTATTGAGGCACCAATTGCAAAAATAACACCATTCAATTTTCCCTTTTGTGTACTAATTTTTGCCGCCGTAATGTTTATTAAACCTGGAGGAACTACACCCAAAAGTGCAGCAGAAAAAGTGATAAAAAAGAGAATAATGAGATCGGCCATTACTTAATTTTAAAGTGAATATAAGTAATTGCCTTGTTTACTTCCAAATATTGTGACTCGTAAAACGTTTGAATGTCAGTAACTTCTGCCGGACTTCCTTCATTTTTGTACACATCATGATTTGCATACAACACTTCGTGTCCTGCGCCATGCAAAAGACCAAGCGTGTACCCATGCATAAATTCGCTATCCGTTTTTAAATGTACAGTACCTTCTGCATTGAGTACTTTTTTGTAAAGCGCCAAAAATGTTTCGTTCGTCATTCTGTGTTTGGTACGCTTGTATTTTATTTGCGGATCGGGAAAAGTAATCCAAATTTCGGAAACTTCATTTTCGGCAAATAATCCTTCAAGCAACTCTATTTGCGTCCTTATAAAAGCAACATTATTCATGTTGTCTTCTACAGCAGTTTTTGCACCACGCCAAAAACGAGCACCTTTAATATCGATTCCGACAAAGTTTTTATTTGGAAATTTTTTAGCCAGTGCAACACTGTATTCTCCTTTTCCACAACCTAATTCCAATACAATTGGCGCATCATTTTTAAAGAAATCACTGTTCCATTTTCCTTTATACGGAAAATTTCCAGCTACAATTTCTTCGCGTGTTGGCTGTATTACATTTGAAAACGTATCGTTTTCTCTAAAACGTTTCAGTTTGTTTTTACTTCCCACAGTAGTTTCTTAATGTAAGCTCGACGTATTTCATTCAAACAAAATTTATAAATATTTTTTTATGCTGTTCTTAAATATTGAAAATTCAGTTTTTTATTTTCGCTTTTTTTACTCGCTAAATAAAAGAAATGGCACTTTTAGCGCATATCATTTATTTTTATCAAACTGATATTTTCTTAATATTTTGACAAAACTAAGGAAATCTTGCAGACCTTTTAATATTCTTATCTTTGATTTTATGAAGAATTCAAAAACCGTTCTCATTGCACCGCTAAATTGGGGTTTAGGACATGCCACGCGATGCATTCCGATTATACGTGCATTACTTGCCGAAAACTTTACGCCAGTCATTGGTTCTGATGGGATTTCGCTTCAATTGCTACAAAAAGAATTTCCCGATTTAGAAACAATAACACTGCCCGATTACCAAATTGAATACGCTAAAAAAGGAAAGAATTTTAAGCTGAAGATGTTGAAAGATTCTCCAAAAATGCTCAAAGCCATTTCCGAAGAAAAGAAAATTGTGAAGAAGTTAGTGAAAAAGCGTGATTTCTGCGGAATTATTTCTGACAACCGACCTGGCGTGTTTAGCAAAAAAGTACCTTCTGTATTTATTACGCATCAACTAAATGTGTTAAGCGGTACTACTACTTGGTTTAGTAGTAAATTGCATCAACTTGTGATTAAGAAATTTGACGAATGTTGGGTTCCCGATGTGGCAGAAAAACCAAATCTTTCAGGGAAATTAGGCCATTTAAAAAAACATTCGCTTCCACTAAAATATATTGGCCCACTAAGCAGATTAGAAAGTCAAAAAGTGCCAATTGTATACGATTTAATGGTAATCTTATCTGGCCCAGAGCCACAACGTACCATGTTAGAAGAAAAGCTGTTTGAAGAAGTAAAATATTTTGATGGAAAGGTGCTTTTTGTTCGTGGAAAGGTCGAAACCAACCAAGAACGTTTTCAGTTTTTGAATTGTGAAGTAGTGAATTTTATGCAAAGTGAAGAACTCGAAAAAGCATGTAACGAAAGTGCTTTTGTACTAGCGCGTTCGGGTTATACAACGGTGATGGATTTGACAAAGTTGAATAAGAAAGCATTTTTCATTCCGACACCAGGACAGTTTGAGCAAGAATATTTGGCCAAACGTTTGCAAAAGCAACAATTGGTTCCAATGGCGACACAAGATGCGTTTTCAATTGCTCAATTGGATCGAATTAAAGATTTTAAAGGATTAAGTGCATTGAATTATAAAGAAGATTACAAAGCGTTATTCCACCTTTTCCAGCGTAAATGAAAACTCGGAACCGACATCCATTTCACTTTCAACATAAATACGTTCGTTGTGCGCTTCAATAATATGTTTTACGATAGAAAGTCCCAAACCAGATCCACCTTCTTGACGCGAACCACTTTGATCTACACGATAAAAACGTTCAAATAATCGCGGAATATTCTCCGTTTCTATTCCTTCGCCGTTATCGGTAACACGCACAATCACTTTATTTCGGATTAGGTTTTCAACACTAATTTCTGTTGTTCCGTTTTCGCGGCCGTATTTTATGGAGTTTACAATCAAATTCGTTAATACTTGCTGAATCCGTTCTTTGTCTGCCAACACCACAATCGGTTTTGAATAATTCATATCAAACGCAAGTGTAATTTGTTTTTTAGCGGCTTTCATTTCTAACAAATCAAATACACTTTGCACCAATTCAATAATGTCAAATTCTTGTGTATCTAAATGTACATCACCAACTTCTAGTTTGGTAATCATGTCTAAATCTTTTACGATATAGATCAGGCGTTCAACACCTTTTTCGGCACGATTTAAGTATTTTTTCCGAATTGCCTTGTCTTCCATTGCACCATCAAGCAGTGTAAGAATGTATCCTTGCACGGTAAATAAGGGTGTTTTTAGCTCGTGCGAAACATTTCCAATAAATTCTTTTCTATAGTTTTCTCGAACCTTTAAGGTTTCAATCTCTAATTTTTTATTGGTAGCAAACTTTTCAATTTCCTTCGTTAACGTTGCCATATCTGTTGTGATTGGGTAATTTTGAAAATCACTTACATCCAACAACGTTACATCATCGTATATTTTTTTTACTCTTCGGTAGATGAATCGTTCTACACGAAATTGCAAAATGAAGAAACAAAACGTGAAGCAAATTGCAAAAAACAATATTGGCACAAACAGGTTTTTTATACCAAAAAAGTACAGCAATGCTGTTATAATCGTGGTTGCAAACAAGGTAATATACAACGACGATCGAAGCGCAAAACGATACGATTTTTTGAGTTTTCTAGTCATCTCGTATTTATACGTATTTGTAACCTACTCCTTTTACAGTTTTAAAATGAGCTTCGCCTATTTTTTCTCTTAGTTTTCGGATGTGTACATCAATCGTTCGTCCACCAACAATCACTTCATTTCCCCAAACTTTATCTAAAATTTCTTCACGTTTAAATACTTTTCCTGGCCGAGAAGCTAATAAAGAAAGTAATTCAAATTCTTTTCTTGGTAAAATAATTTCTTCGCCATCTTTTAAGATTTTGTATTCTTCTCTGTTAATGACAATATTACCAACTGTAAGAATTTGTTCATTGTTATCATCATTTTTAAGTCTGCGCAACAATGCTTTTACTTTGCTCACCAATACTTTTGGTTTGATGGGTTTTGTAATATAATCATCTGCACCAGCGTCAAATCCGGCAACTTGCGAGTAATCTTCACCTCTAGCAGTTAAAAATGTAATGATGGTATTGGCAAGACTGCTGTCTTTTCTAATATTTTCACACGCTTCCATTCCGTCCATTTCTGGCATCATTACATCCATAATGATTAAGTGTGGCTTTATTTTTTTTGCTTTTGCAACAGCATCTACACCATTAATTGCGGTAAAGATTTGATATCCTTCTGATGACAAATTATATCCTACAATTTCTAATATATCTGGCTCATCATCAACCAATAATATTTTGATCTCCTTTTTTTTCATTGTGTGTCATTTAGTTTAAATAGCTGATTTTGTTGCAATTAAATAATAGTTGTGTTTTGTTTTATCCTTCAAAAGTAAAGATAAAATTAAAAAATGAAAGTAGTTAACAGTTATTTAATATGATAACAATTAACTAACATACATATAACAAACCATTAATCTGTAAGTAACAACAGTTTTACATGCTACGCATTTCTTTGCCATGTCAAATAAAAACATCTGATGATACAAAAAGTTACGCTTACAGTTCTCCTATTTTTTAGCTTTATAATAGGATTTGCACAAAACGGATCTATTGCTGGAAAAGTGCTCGATAAAGAAGTCAATAATGAACCCTTGCCTTTTTCTAATATTTCTATTAAAGGAACTACAAAAGGAACGACTTCTGATTTAGATGGACTTTACCAAATTACGGAAGTTGCACCAGGAACCTACACACTTGTTGTTAGTTTTGTTGGATATGAAACAAAAGAGATTCCTAACATTATAGTAACTGCTGATAAAGTAACGACGGTTGACGTAATTTTGGCTGCAAATGCTGCTGCTTTAGACGCCATCGTTATTACAGGAACGGCTAGAAAAGTTTCAGAAGCTGCTACGTTACTAGAGCAAAAGAAATCGAAAGATATTAAACAAATTATTGGCGCAGAAGAACTTGCCAGAAAAGGTGTAAGTGATGCCGCAGGTGCCGTAACAAAAATTTCGGGAGTTTCTAAACAAGAAGGATCAAGCAATGTATATGTGCGTGGTTTGGGCGATCGATATTTGAATACAACTTTTAACGGATTGCCATTACCATCTAATGATATTAATAAAAAGAATATTGAATTAAGCTTATTTGCTTCGGATGTTATTGAAAACGTTTCTATTAGTAAAGCGTATTCTGGAAAACAATATGGTGATTTTGCCGCAGGTAATGTAAACGTCAATTCAAAAGACTTTAAAGGAAAAGGAAAATTGGAAGCGTTTGTAGGAACAAGTGTTAACACAAATGCTGTCGGAGAAAACTTTGTAAAAAGTGAAGGTTCAGGATTTTTCGGAGATTATGCACGACACAAACAAAATCCGTTTGCGGTCATTTTATCGCACGGAGTAGATCCGGAAGATGTAAGCGTTCCTATTAATGTTGCTTTTGGAATTTCTGGAGGAAAATCATGGGATTTCGAAAATGATTCGCGCATAAGCGTATTTGGAACCGTTTCTTTTGAAAACGCGTATGAATATAGAAGAGGTGAAGCAACCGATTTTACAACGGTTGAAAAGAAAGCTTTTGAAGATGCAGAAGAGTTTGAATATAGTACAACGACTACTGCAATGGGAACTGTAAATTATAAAATTGATGCTAAAAACAAATTAAAATTCAATTCATTATTCGTTAACAGTTCTACAAATGAAGTTGGGTATTTTGGTATTGATGGAAAAGGAAGAAATAGAGATGCCATTTTAAATACTGATGAAGGTTTTTATCAAATGAATGCACAATTCGATCAAAATCAAGTGTTTGTGAACCAATTGATCGGTAATCACAAAAATGATAATATAGAAATTGATTGGGCAGCAGGATACAACTTGGTGTATGCAAAACAACCCGACAGAAAACGTATTAGTATTGAAAACTATCAATTTGCGTTGGACAACGATCCTACCACAAACCCAACATTTTTTAGCAATGTCGCTTTTGATAATCAGCGTTATTTCCAAGACATTGACGATACTGAGTTTAACGGACGTATCAATTTAGCGTACACTGTAAATGAAAACTTCAAACTGAATTTTGGATACAACGGAAGAAGCAAAGAGCGTAATTTTGAAAACATTCGTTACGGATATGACATTGTGGATTCAAACTTTGCAATTACGGATGTAAATAACTTAAATAGCATCTTCAACATTGGAAACTTTAATGCTGATGGCGGATCAATCTATGATATTAAAGTCATCAACTCCATTCCAGATTTAGGAAATACCAACAGACCAGGATTGGCTGAAAACACATACACGGGTAATTTAGATTTATTTGCTGGATACGCTGATGCAGAAATTAAATCAGAAAAATGGTTAATTGTGCCTGGTGTTCGTTTTGAATCGTTCAATCAAAGTATTGCCTACGACGTAATTAACTTAGGAAACAACGGAAACTCAAGCAGAAGCGCGTATGAAAACTTCATTTTACCAAGTTTAAATGTAAAATATGCTTTGACAGAAGAACAGAATATTCGTTTTTCTGCAAGTAGAACGGTTTCACTTCCCGAATTTAAAGAAACAGCACCTTTCGTTTATATTGATGTAACGAACAGAATTGGTGGTAACCCAGATTTATTAGGCGCTACCGATCCAAATTTTGTAAATGTAAGTGACAAATCGTACTCAAACGTACTCAACTTTGACTTAAAATATGAATGGTTTTATGGAAAAGGAGAAATTTTCTCTGTATCTGCTTTCGGAAAACAAATTTCTGATCCTGTAAACCGAGTTGTCGCTTTTGATGCCACAGGAACACAACGTTACTTTAGAACAGGTGAAAAAGCAACTGTATATGGAGTTGAAATTGAATTTAGAAAAAACATACTTCAAAACGAAGATGAAGAAACAATACTTTCTGCCGGATTAAACACTACAATCATGCACACGGAGCAAGATTTATACGACGAAATTGCAGGTACATATAGTGTAAGTTTCAGAGAAGATACGGAACAATTACAAGGCGCTTCACCATTCATTATCAATGCAGATGTAAGCTACTCTCCTACTTTTGGAAGCTACAAACCAACAGGGAATTTAGTATTCTCTTATTTCTCAGACAGAATTGACGCGTTAGGATCTGGACAATTAGGAAACATCATTGAAAAAAGTGTTCCGACATTAGATTTCATTCTAAAAAATAAAATCACAGACAACTTTGAAGTCAACTTTAGCATCAAAAACATTTTAAATCCAGATATCAAATTCGTTCGTGAAACTACAGGAGGAGACGTTTTAGTAACCTCAACAAACGGAAAAGGCGTTTCAGGATTTGACAGAGGAAGAAACATTGGAATTCAATTAAAATATAAATTCTAAACACACAAACAACACAACTAAAAAAATCAACAACATGAAAAATTACTTTGCATTAGGATTAGCAATAGTAGGCTTATTAAGCATCTCTTCTTGTGCTTCTGATGACACGGCAGACATTAACATTGTAAACAATGGAGGAGGCGCTACTACTACACCAGGAACCATTTTATTATCTGGAACCTACACAGACGATTTAGACTTAGACGCCAACAACACCTACAAAATAAACGGATCATTAATCATGGCGTCAGGAACAACGTTGCGTATTCCTGCTGGGATGACAATTGAAGCCTTGGCTTCTGGATCGGATGTATATGTTGCCATTTCGCAAGGAGCAACCATTGAAGCTATCGGAACTGCAAGTGAGCCAATCATTTTTACGTCTGACGCGTCTGCACCAACTGCTGGAGATTGGGGAGGATTAATCATCTTAGGAAGTGCGCCAATAAATTCTGTTGCTGGGAATGCGACTGCAACATCTGAAATTGCTAGTTTGCCTTACGGCGGAACGGACGCAACGGACAACTCTGGTACCATACGATATGTACGTATACAATATTCTGGTGGTTCTGCGGATGGACAATCAGAAAATAACGGAATCTCTTTTTACGGAGTTGGAAACGGAACAACTGTAGAATATGTACAAGTGTACGAAGGAAAAGATGATGGATTTGAATTTTTTGGTGGAACTGTAAATGCAGATTACATTTCTGTCGTAAATGCAGAAGATGATTCTATTGACTGGACAGAAGGATACACAGGAACCATTACAAACGCGTATGTAAAACACGGCCCTAGTCATGACAAAGGAATTGAAGCAGATGGTTTCAATACAGATATTGGAAACAACTCAAACCCAATCTACTTCTCTTCGCCAACTGTAAACAATTTAACAATTATTGGTTTAGGATCAGCTACTAGTAGCGAAGCAATTCGTTTACGAGCAGGCACAAGAGTCATCTTTAACAATGTTGCAATACAAGGATATGCAGAAGGTTTTGATTTAGACGGAAACGACACTGATAGCCCAACAGGAGCTGGCGTAACAAATAATGAAACACAAGTAAATGATGTATTATTTACAGACATTATTACAAAGGTAAAAAACGATACAGGAGTTGTATTTACAGAAGCTGATTTAATTTCAGGTGATGGAAATGGAACAGGAACGGACTACGCAACTTGGGGAGCTGGTTGGACTGTAGGAAACTAATTCCTAAAATATATATTTACAAAAGAGGCTGTCTAAAAAGTCATAATTTCGTCAAACCGAACTTGATTCGGTTTCGCATAACAGTTGAAAATCAGCTTTATGAGATTCTGGATCAAGTCCAGAATGACGACTTCTGAAACTTTCCAGACAGCCTCTTTTTTTGCTTTGCACTGAATAACACTTTTGTTATCAAATGGTTAAAACAACGTACAAATACGTAAGTTGGCTTCTATAATTCGACATCTTTTGTATATTTGCACCATATATTATTATGAATAGTTAAAATATAACGTATGATTAAAAATTACTTTTTATTAATTGCTTTGTTTATTTCTTGTATCTCTTTCGGACAAGTATTGGACGAGAATTTCGACTATGGAATGACAGGTGGAGACTTAACTACGGCAAGTGGTGGAGCATGGGTGCAACATTCAGGTTCTTCAGCCCCAGTACAATATGTAGCAACGCCAAGTTTGACAATGACAGGATATCCTTCATCTGGAATAGGAGGGCATGCAACTTTTTCTGGAACTTCTCAAGACGTAAATAGAGCTTTCTCAGAAATTTCTACTGGAACTGTGTACGGAAGTGCATTAGTAAACTTAAGTGCTGTTGGTAGTGGAAACTACTTTTTACACTTTAATGCAACAGGAGGATTTAGAGCACGAATTGGTGCACAAGACGATGGAAATGGAGATATCCTTTTTGGAATTGGAACAAGTAGCTCTACTCTAACATACGGAACTACTCCATACAGCTTAAACACAACATACTTATTAGTCTTCTCTTATGAGATTTCTACAGGAGTTTCTAACTTATATGTATTAAACGCTGTTGCTGCTACTGAGCCTGGTACGCCAGAAGCTACAAACACAGGAAGCACAGGATCAGCAATCAATTCTATTGCTTTCCGTCAATCTAGTAACATTCCTGCTGTAGCTATTGATGGTGTTCGTGTTGCTACTTCATGGAACGAAATCATGAACAACTCTTCAGTACCATCTTTAAGCATTGTAACGCCTGCTGACGGAACTGTATACGATCCAGGAACTTCAAATGTTGATGTTACTTTTACAACACAAAACATTGATTTAATGGTTGCTGGAAACCAAGTAAATGTAACAGTTGACGCAAACCCAACAGATGCTGATGCTACTAGTCCTTATAGTGTTACTACAATGGATGGTGGAACATACAACGTAACTGTTGAGTTATTAGAAAACAACATGGTAATTGATACTAAAATGGTTTCTTTTTCTGTTGCTAACATGACACAAGTAAGTAACATTACTGACTTACGTGCTGGAACAATAGGAGGATTCTACGAGTTAACTGGTGAAGCGTTAATTTCTTACATCGTTACAGAAAGTACAAGAAATCAAAAATATATCCAAGATGCAGGTGCAGGAATCTTAATTGATGACGTTGCAGGAACATTAAGTGCTCCATTAAACATCGGAGACGGAATTATTGGATTACAAGGTCAATTATCTCAATTTAGTGGTGTACTTCAATTTGTACCTACCGCTAACATACCAGGAGCATCTTCAAATGGAAATACTATTACACCACTTTTTGTAACTGCTAATGAGTTAACAACAAACGGAGAAGCTTACGAAAGTAGATTAATCAGAGTATTAAACGTAACTTTTGCTGACATGGGAATGTTTGCAGACAACACAAACTACACTCTAACTACTGATGGCGGTACAGACACAACTGTTTGTAGAGTTTCTTTTGGTGATGAAGATTTAATTGGACAAGCAATACCAGCTGTACCAGTTGATGTTATTGGTATAGGAGGAGAATTCAATGGTACATACCAAGTACTTCCAAGATATGCTAGTGATATTGATACAACATTAAGCACTGAAGAATTTGGAACTACTTCTTTTAGCATGTATCCAAATCCAACAAACGGAAATACAGTAACAATTTCTTCTGCATCAAACAATGCGAAAGATGTACAAGTATACAGTATTCTTGGAAAACAAGTAATCAATACTACAGTAACAAATTCATTAAATGTTGCTGCTTTACAATCAGGAATCTATATTGTTAAGATTACAGAAAATGGTAAATCTGCAACTAAGAAATTAGTGATCAAGTAATTTTACCAAACATAAATACATTAAAAGCATCTTGAATTTTTCAAGATGCTTTTTTTATGAAATATATTCATAGGCCATTTCAACTACACATATACGGACTCATCTAAAATAGTAAAGAGAAGCTAGTATATTTCTTATATTGTAAATTGTATGAAACTATGGTAAAAAATATATGAATATATAAGCAAACAAGACATTGTCTTATTTTTAAGTTTCTACTTTATTTCCTCCATTATCTATTACACCGCAAGCTGGATTTCTTGGGGCGGATTTAAAAAAGGACATCCATCCTATTTTAATTTAGAAGAATTTTTCGCTTCTGGAGGCGCACAATTTTTAATTAGCTTTTTAGTTACAATTCCTATTTGGTACATTACTTCTATTCTGTTAAGAAAATACAAACTCAAAGTACAATTGTTGTCGCATTTGGCATTTTTACCAATATACATTGCAGCCTGTTACTTTTCATTACTTGGCGTTACAAAAATTTTTGGTTGGGCAATGTATTGGGGCGGTTACAAAGTAATTTGGACACTCTATACTTTTATGCTTTTCTACCTTGTGCAATTTGGCTTCATTCACGCTTATGGATATTTTAAACGATTCAAAAAAGAAGAAAAGGAAAAGGCTATTCTTCGAGAAATCACTCTAAAAAGTGAAATTACAGCTTTAAAATCACAATTAAATCCGCATTTCTTGCACAATCTATTCAACTCTATCAATGCGACTATCCCAAAAGAAAACGAACGCACAAGAGAATTAATCATACAATTATCAGACCTTTTCAGATACCAGAATTACGCATCTCAAAACGAAACGGTCACCATTAAAGAAGAAATCGACTTCATACAAAGCTACTTAGAGCTAATGCAAATACGACTCAAAGAACGCTTACATTTTTCCTTTAAAGTAGATGAGGAAGTCTATCAGTATAAAATTGTACCAATGCTGTTACAGCCTTTGGTTGAAAATGCAGTCAATCATGGAATTGCGTCTAAAATTACACCTTCCACACTGATCATTAAAATTGAAAAACAAAACGATCGCCTACACGTTTCTATAGAAGATACAGGCATTGGCATTGCAACTAAAGAAAATGTGTTCACTACAGGATTGGGATTATCAAATACCAAAATGCGATTGGAAAAAATTTACAATACGGAATTAAAAATAGAAGACAATCTTCCAACAGGAACTAAAATCTCGTTTACAATTTGAAAACAATAATTATCATTGACGACGAAGAAGATGCACGAAATTTATTGCGTCAATACATAACTGCATACAAAGAACTTCAAATTATAGGAGAAGCATCAAACGGATTAGATGCTGTAAAATTGATCAATAAATTAAAACCAGATGCAATATTTCTAGACATACAAATGCCAGGACTTAACGGTTTTGAAGTACTTACACAACTAGATGAAATTCCTGAAATCATATTCTCTACAGCTTATGACCAATTTGCAATCAAAGCATTTGAAGTACACGCCATTGATTATTTACTAAAACCGTATGGTAAAAAACGTTTTGAAAGCGCACTCAGTAGAATCCTTAAAAATCAAGAAAATGTAATTCCTTTAGCAGAAGAATTACTTCAAAAAGAAGCCAATTTCCCTTCAAAAATCATTCTTCACAAAGGCACAAGAAAACTCATGATTACTACAAAAGATGTCTACTACGCAGAAGCTTTTGGCGATTACACGAAAGTATTTACTAAAAACGAGGAATTTTTAGCTACCAAAGGAATTTCCCAACTCCAAGAGACCTTTAAATCAACCATTTTTATACGATTGCACCGCTCGCACTTTGTTAATATAAATACCATTGTAGAATTAAAAAAAGTAGATCGATATCACTACGTGTATTTAAACAATGGAAAAAGTCTGAAAGTAAGCGACACGTATTTACCAGCACTAAAAAAAATAGTATTATAACGAGTTCATCGGGCTATTTTCAGCCCTATCGACAATATCATTGTGAATTCCTTCTTGTTGAATATTTTTAAAGGATTAAAACGTATACAATGAAAAACACATTTGAAATCACGTTGACTCTTCTCGTTACTTTACTCACTATTCATAAAAGTCTTGCTCAAATTGAAACACCGCTAAAAGTGGCAAAAGCAGCGGAAATTAATCTAAAAACATACACAGGTATTATCTCAGAACAATATGCCAATGGAAGTCCGTCACTCTGGAAAACCGTGATCAATGGAAAAACAGAAGGACTTTGGTTAGAATGGTATCCAAATGGTATTTTAAGATACAGAGCGTATTGGAAAAATAGTCTGGGAAACGGACGATGGGAATATTTTTATCCAAACGGACAGTTGCGCTCCGAAAGTTTCTACATCAACGACATCGCACAAGGAATTTTTAAAAACTATTATAAAAATGGGCAACTCAAAACGGATGCTACGTACATCAATGGTAAAAAAGATGGAATTGAATTAATTTATGATGTAAATGGTGTTGTGCTTTCGCGAAAACGTTATGAAAATGGAATACAACAAATTGATGAGCCTACTATATTTCAAAAAGGACGCATCTCTAAAAAAAACACCAACGAATGGGGAATTAATTTTATGCCAAACGGAAAAACCGCATACTTCACCAGAAAAGATACTTCAGGAAAAAAACGAATTTATACACTCACCAAAACTAAAAACGGATGGAGTCAGCCGACTATTGCTACGTTCTCAACACATGAAGATGAAGCGCCATTTATAAATAAAGATGGAAGTAAACTCTATTTTGCATCCTACAGACCATTACCGAACGGCAGTACTACCGAAAAAATGGACATGAATATTTGGTATGTTGATAGAATCAATGACAAATGGTCTGCCCCAAAACCAATACCTTCGGCTATAAACAAATCTATGCAAGCAGGCAATATATGGCCCGCAAACTATGAAGCTGGACCGATAACTGACACGAATGGAAATCTCTATTTTTGGACGAAAAGTTCAAAAAATAAGGCAACAAATATTTACTATGCGGAGCTAAAAAAGAACGGAAACTATAGCAAACCGCAAGAATTAATTCCGCCTTCAAGTCAAAAAAATTATGACAGTGCGCCACAGCTTTCGCCAGATGGAAAATCCTTTTCTTTTCTTCCGATAATCGAGATGATGGTTATGGAGGTTCAGACATTTACTATTCCGTAAAAAAAGAAGGAAATTGGTCCACGCCAAAAAATTTAGGTCCTGTCGTAAATTCGTCGCAATCAGATGGTTTTCCAAGTTTCTCTCCCGACGGAAAATTTTTCTACTTTAGTAGCAATCGTGGAGCTATAAAAGATGAAAACGGAGACCGCATTTGGAATCTCTATTATATGGAAACAAAATATCTAATGATTGAAAAATAACGAAATGAAAAAAGTAATCGTACTAATGTATCTAGTCAGTTTTATCAATTGTGCTCAAAATGAAAAAACCGAATTACCAACAGCGTCAGAAATGGTTTCTATGAACGATGCAACCGTAAAATATGGAACTCCAAACGGGCAACAATATTTTGCCAAAGGAAGCACAAAACCCTACACAGGTTGGTTATGTGCCCGATATGATAACGGAGAATTAGAATCTGCACAGCAATTCATAAACGGATATGGAAACGGAATTTGGATAAATTTTGATCCCGATGGACGGAAAGAATCACAAGGAACTTATAAAAACAACAAAACCGAAGGTCCGTCAAAACTATTTTACGAAGATGGAAGCGTAAAAGCGGAAGGCAACTTTGTCCATGTAAAAAAGAAAGTCGGTTGGTGGACTTTTTACGATCGAAAAGGAAATGTGGTCAGCAAACGCTTTTTTACTCGGTAATAATCTGTTGTTTTATATTCTGAAACGCTAGGTTTACCAACTAAATTCGTCACAACTAAAAGAAGCAAAAACACAAACAAAATCTTGTGCATATTTTACCTATTTTTGCAGTACAATTTGCAAAAATGGATTCCAACACAATTTTCAATATACATGACGAAGCTTCTTTTGAAACAGTAACGTTTCAAACGTTTCAGCATCAATTTGAAAATAATCAAACCTACCGCTCTTTTTGCGATTTACTATACATTCACCCAAGCGACATTACAAAAATAGAAGACATTCCGTTTTTGCCAATTCAATTTTTCAAATCGCACGAAATTGTTTCAAACAAGCATTCAATTCAAGAAACATTTACAAGTTCGGGAACTACAGGAAGTACAACAAGCAAACATCATGTTACAGATATTTCCATCTATGAAAAAAGCTATCGCAAAGGATTTGAATATTTCTACGGAAACATTGAAAACTATGTCGTTTTAGCACTTTTACCAAATTATTTAGAGCGAAAAGGTTCATCGTTAGTTTATATGGCAAACGACCTCATCAAGCGCAGTAAACAGTCAGAAAGTGGTTTTTATTTGCATGATTTAAAAGAACTCACTACAAAACTGATCCAACTCGATCAACAAGGAAAAAAAGTGCTGCTTATCGGCGTTTCTTTTGCTTTATTAGATTTGATTGAAACCACACAGTTTCAATTAAAAAACACCATCATTATGGAAACAGGCGGCATGAAAGGTCGCAGAAAAGAAATGATTCGCACCGAATTGCATCAACAACTTTGCGAAGGTTTTGGTGTGGCAGAAATTCACTCGGAATATGGAATGACCGAATTACTATCGCAAGGATACTCCAAAGGAAATGGAATTTTTAAAACACCTCCGTGGATGAAACTCTTCACGCGCGATCCTGAAGATGCACTTACCATTCAACCCAACCAAAAATCGGGTGGAATCAACGTCATTGACTTGGCAAATATAAACTCATGTGCGTTCATTGCTACACAAGATTTAGGCAAAATTCATCACAATGGAACCTTTGAAATTCTCGGTCGTTTTGATCATTCCGACATCAGAGGTTGTAATTTAATGGTATATTAACACAATCATACTGAAAGGTTTACCTTAAAACAACGAACTAAACATAGAGAGTAACATCTCTGTTTAGTTATTTAATAAATTCAAGAAAACCCTGAATATGGTACCTACTACACATATTCAGGGTTATTTGTTTTTTATAAGTTCAATTAATTGAAACGTCTTTGCGGAAACTTGTGGCAATCTACCTTTTTAGTTGTATTTTAAAATTAAATGATTTTGATTTTGAGAGAGAAAATTGTAGTTTTAAAATAATTAAGCTCTTAAAAACTGATCTAGTGATACTAGAGATTCAATTATACACACATTATAACTAATTAAAATCTAAAATGCGCATACTACTCACAGCACTCCTAAGCTCCTTAATTTTAATTAGTTGCGTAAATAACATGAAGAACAAAGAGTCAAAAATTGAAATCAAAAAGAAAGAAATGGCACCTAAATCATTACTAGAAAATGTTAAACTCTCAATAAGTCCTAAGTTTAAAGATTGGGTATTATTTAAAAATGGAACCTATATAATATTTGATGATATCAATCAAATAGACAACATTGAGGAGGAAGCAATAAAATTAATGAAAGAATTCGGTCCAGTTTACGCTGGCGGATCTGCAGGAGATTTTAATGTAATATCTCTTAAGAAAACCGAAGGTTGGATTGTTTCTGGACACGGATATGGAATGTACACATACGTTAACCCTTCTGAACTTGAAACGAACTCACCTAACGACATAACTATAGGTATTTATGGACGCTCCAAACGAAATAGTGACGGAGAAAATCCAATTATTATTTACATAAATAGTTCTAAAAATGACGAGTAACTACAATAGTTATAATTCATTGTAGGGAAAAGCGAATCTCTATAAATTCGCTAATGTGAAAATGTATCAATAAAGTTTCAAACAAAAAATCAAATATTGCCTGAAACTGTCTAACAATCTAAGAGCGAAGCGATCTAAAAGGCGAAGCCGATCTAACAGCTTTCACAATGAGCGAAGTCGAAGTGAAAGCGTGTCTAAAAAGTCTATTT
>NZ_JBGCDL010000411.1:0-4511 GCF_045105435.1 Kordia sp.
GCAAATTCGGTTTCAAATTCTAAATGTTGATTGGTCATTCCGGATGCAGCTGCGGAAGTTCCCATACCAGTTCCATAATTTTCTAAAGCGATCAAAGCTTCACTTATTACTTTTTCATCACGATTTAATCCAAGGTATAAATTGGTCGTCCAAATAATAGCTTCTTGCGTTTCATCATTATATGCATCGCCGACAATTCCTTTGGTGGCACTTCCTGTTTGCAAAACTTTGCTATACGGATTTCTTCGATTATCATTCACCATCTGCATCACTTCTTGCACTAATAAACTCTTATCTGTTACACTCCATGCACTAGCTTTCGCTGCTTGAAATGTAGGATGACTAGATTGTATATGCGATTGAAAAGTTGCCAGAGAATCGCTAGCTATATTGAATTTTTTCTTCGCCATAGCGCCATTTATTGTATCATTTCCAATATTGACAATGTGATTTGCTAATGTATTTGGCGTTGGATTTTCATAAATTGCTCGTGCAGCTAATTCTATTTCTAACATATTAGACAGTCTACAACTAAACTCTAAAGTGCTCAGTGAATCCAACCCAAAATTCTCAAATGATTCACTTGGAGTTATACTATCCGAGTCTGTTATGTTTAGTATGGAAGCAACTTCTCTTTGAATGGTAGCTAAAACCGAAGTGCTTTTTGTATTAATTGCTTTTTTGTGTGATTGAATACTTTTATTTTCTATGAAAGCAGCTAGTTTTTTTCGATCTAATTTATCATTCGGCAACAATGGTAATTTCTCAAGATATTTTATGACTTGCGGAATCATATATTTTGGTAATCGTTCAGACAGATACGATTTTATAGCGTCTTCTGTAATGTTTAATTCTTTCCCAATTACAACATATACAGCAAGTATTTTTTGACCAATTCCGCCTTCTATTACAGAAGCAGCAGCCGCTTTAATACCTTCCATGGATTCTAACACAGATTCTATTTCTTCAAGTTCAATTCGGAAACCTCTTATTTTTACTTGTTGATCTACACGACCCAAAAACTCTATTTCTCCATTTTCTAGTCTTCTACACAAATCACCTGTTTTATACAATCGTGTTTCTGGAATCGTTGCATTAGGAGAAATTTCAATAAATCGCGCTTTCGTTTTTTCATCATCATACAAATAACCGCGCGCCAATTTGCTTCCTGCCAAATGCAATTCGCCAGCTTCACCTGTTGGTAAAAGTTGCAAATTATCATCTAACATATAGGAGTTTGAGTTTCTAACAGATTTTCCAATGGTAACAATTTTGTCGTCCTCAAAAAGTTCTGTCATTGTAGAAAATACTGTGTCTTCTGTTGGTCCATAAAAGTTGAATACGCGTGCTATTGATTGTTGTGCAAATACTTGTTTTACCAACGAACGTTTCAACGCTTCGCCACCAAAAATAAGACAGGTAATACTTTCTGGTAAATTTGAAACCGTAAGCAAGGCTTGCACCGAAGATGGTACCATTACACAGGTTTTTACTTCGTTAACTGCGGGAAGTTGTAATAAATCCAATGCATTTTTGGCTAAGATTATTTTTCCTCCATATGCCAAGGATCCAAAAATTTCAAATACGGAAGTATCAAAACATACTGACGCTGCCGCAAGCATTCCGTCTAATTCTTCTGCTTTAAATATAGCTTTTACACTAGCAATCATTGCTACAATAGAAGCATGTGTAACGGCAACACCTTTTGGTTTTCCTGTAGATCCAGAAGTGTAAATAATATATGCCAATTCGTTTTCATTAGCATTCACTTTGGTACTTTTATGATTGCCTAAGCCATCCATATGAATTAACGCTGTTGATTGTCCGCATAAACTGGCAGTTTGTTCCGTATCAACAATAGTTGCAACCGCACGCGAATGTGTCAACATGTACTTGATTCTATCTTCAGGATAGGAAGGATCTAGAGGAACATACGCGCAACCAGCTTGCATGACTCCAATTAAAGTTGCGACCAATTCCCAAGAACGATTCATGCAAACGCCAACTAAAGATCCTGGCAAAACGTTGCGATGTTTGAGTTCTCCGGCAACTTCATCCACTTTTCCCATTAGTTTTTTGTAGCTGACACGATTTTCGCCATCGACAATTGCTATTTCTTGCGGTTTTAATTGCATTTGCTGTCTAATCAATCCGCAAATTGTAGCTTCTGGGTATTCATCAATATTTTGAATTAATTCATTCATATCATCTTTCTTTATTAATTAAGTTGTTTTTTAAAGTCAGATGGATTGTAGGGAAGTCCAATTAGTATTCAGCGATTGCTTAAATAGTAATTATAATTTTATTTTGGTGGGATGAATACAGCATTACATCAGTTCAGAATAAATCTATGACATAATTATTCCAATTCAAAATAATAAGTAAAAAACTATAAAAGATCGTATCGAGAACGGTCGAGTGCAAAACAGGCTATTCTCGGTACAAATTTCACTCATTTTCAATCGTAAAATTCACTCAAAAAGACGCGTTTTATGAAAATGTACAACGGGAGATTTTATTAGTACATAACAATCTTGTTGAAAGTACGTTGTTATATTTATGATGAGAATTTTATTTTTTTGTGCGTGGTTTATCTTGTTTCACTCTTGCTCAAAGCAAAAAAATACATCATACAAACCTACTATATTTACGAAAGTTGATCGTATTTCATCACTTTCAGAATTACAACAATTTGTGAAAAGTGCTGATTCCAGTTTGCATACCTTTTTATGTAAATCGCCTAAACTTTATGGTATGAACAGTAGTGATTTTGTCTTAACGTTCAAACATCGACTGGATTCTATGTTTCCTAATTTTACGTATATAAAAGAAGATTTTGATGGAAATGGATATACAGATTTAGTCGTAACGGGAGAATATTACAAAAACCAACTGGAAGTAATTGCACTAATGAATTCTGGGAAAGAAACATACACTGTAATCCCGTTAGACCTTAGAAGAGCAGAAGATTTTCCAACATATCCAAAATTGGTTTATAAAAATCAACTACCAGTAATCGAATTGTATTCTAGTCATAATTATGCTCCAGTTCAAGAGAATGGTATTTCCAAAAATACACTTGTCTACGAATTTGGCTCTTTTATAGATTATATGGAACCTTCAGAAACCTATCAAATTTCTAAAATTGAGTTTCGTGCCAATGGTTGTCATGGAGCTTGTGCTGTTTTTGAATTAGTTTTGAACGATGATTCGAATGCAACATTTAAAGCAGAACATTACAATTTTAGTAAAGAACCTATCACAGACTTTAATGACAAAGAAGGGTATTTTAAAACTACTATTGACAAAGAAAAACATGCGGAAATCTGTAAAATCATTGAATATTTACAAATAAAAAATCGGGAAGATCGATACTTTTCAGGAAGTTTTCATCATCCATCGTGTGTATTGAAAGTACATTTTAAAAATGGGTCAGCTAAAACCATTGATGATATTGGATTGGTCGGTTCTAATGGTCTGTATTATTTATACACTAAATTTTATGATTTACGCTTTAATCAAGATTGGAAAAAAGTTGATTCTTTAAATTAGTTTTTATCTTCCAACATCGGCACAAAACGAAATTCTCCAAATTCTTTTTTAGAAAATTCTTTTTCGGAAGTCCGAACGAACAATGTCATAATCTGTGCTTTATTATTTTCTCCCACAGGAATCACCAGCTTTCCTCCTATTTTTAATTGTGCCAATAACGGTTTTGGCACAAACGGCGCGCCGGCGGTTACGACAATTCCGTCAAAAGGAGCTTGGTCGGGTAATCCTTTGTAACCATCGCCAAAAATAAGTCGTTTTGCTCTGTAACCAAGTTTTGGTAAAAACAGACTTGTACGCTTAAATAGTTCTTTTTGACGCTCAATACTGTATACTTTTGCGCCTAATTCGAGCAACATTGCCGTTTGATAACCACTTCCGGTACCAATTTCTAAAATTTTTGCGCCTTTTTCTATTGCTAGTAATTCAGTTTGAAAAGCAACTGTATACGGTTGAGAAATGGTTTGATCGGCACCAATAGGAAAGGCTTTATCTTGATATGCATGCGCTTCAAAACTCGAATCCATAAACAAATGGCGTGGAATATTACGAATACCTTCCAATACTTGTTCATCCGTAATTCCTTTGTTAGCAACAACTTGTGCCAACTGGTTTCGCATGCCTTTATGTTTAAACGTGTCTTTCATCTGTTCGCAAAAATAACAGTATTTTTTATCTATCAATAGAAATAAATCATTAAAAATACAATTTGTTGACTACGAATGTATTTCCCACAAAATTATCCGTTTTCACAAAAAAACTTAAAAAATATAGGATTCCCAAAGAATTGTTTGCTATAAATCTTAGCGTTTTAGAAAAATAAATTATTTTTGTGCAAAACACTTTTTTATGTTAAAAGCTGGAGTTTTAGGTGCTGGACACTTAGGAAAAATTCATCTTCGTTTATTACAACAATCTTCTAAATACGAACTTGTCGGTTTTTATGACGCTAATCCCGAATA
>NZ_JBGCDL010000412.1:0-5779 GCF_045105435.1 Kordia sp.
TAGAAACAATAGCAACTAACCCACAAGAAAGTAGAAAAGAATGGTTACTTTGGATGTTTGAGCGAGCAGGAAAAAAGAATGCAACTACAAGCAAATACCAGTTTTGGTAACATCATAATAAACCTATAGAGTTATGGAGTAACAAAGTAATTCTAGAGAAAATAAGTTATATACACAACAATCCTGTAGAAGGTGGTTTTGTAACAAAACCAATCGATTGGAAATATTCAAGTGCTAGAAATTATCAAGAAGATCATACTATTTTAGAAATAGATGACATCGGTTTCTTTGGTTAGATGATGGTATTGTATATTTTTAGCTTGTGTTTCGGCACTAGTATATACTAGCGCTAGCGTGGGATAATCGATAATAAAAAACTATTCTTTATCCTAGGTATAGGGTTAACTATATTTGGGATTATTAAAATAACTGGAGTTGTATAAAATTTCGGATACTAACGTAAATTAACGTTACATACAAACAATTTCAAAGAGGCTATCTAAAAAGTCATAATTTTCAAACCGAACTTGATTCGGTTTCCTCGCACTAGCCTAGAAAACCATTTATTCCAATCACAATTTTTTAAATTTAAAACTATGAAAAATTCAATATACCTTATTTTAACATTTATATTTTGTTACAATGTAAATGCTCAAAAAAAATCAAGTGCTATCGAAAAGAGAATTATCATGCACTTATATCTGGATGATATGTTTAAGCTTAAAGATAGCAAAGGTAAAGTCATCAACGATTTCTCTTTGCTTAATGATGTATCGCTTAATTACAACTACATGGAATATGAATCAAGTCAGATTATAAACTTTGATTTCTATCAAATTCAGGTAAATGAAAATAATTTAACTTCAAAAAATGACGCTACAAAAATTTCGATAATAAAAAGTTCGTCCCAATGTGGTAGTCTGGTTTTAGGCTTCTACCTAAATAATATTTATAATCACTCATACAGATTACAAGGTTTTTCGACCAATGATTTACCTTATCTAGTATATGATATAGCAAAAGAGAAAACTTCTGGAACTAAAATCAAGAAAATTGTACAAGAAATAGATTCTATTTTTGAATCTCTAGATATAGAGTGTATGCATAAATCTATAAAAAAATTAGACTTTGATTCTGAGTGTATGAAATCTAACTGCTACCGAAAAATTCCGTTTTCTTATAGAGCACATTAAGGTGGTGGGGTAATGTTACAGAGTAATCGATGAGCGATCACTCCAAACGAATAAATAAATTAAATCAAAAACAAAACTTCCCAACCAACCAAAAAATACATAAGCGTCACAAATACCAACTTCACATACCCTATTTTAGATACGTTGAATATTCCCTACAAGATCAAACCAATTCAACTCAAAAATAGATGTAGAAATACCGTATATGAAGCTCAAAAAACACTCTTTTTTAAACCATAAAGTTAAAGCATTTAACTTACAAGAAATCCTAATAGTACTCGCTATTATTGGAATTCTACTACTCATAGCACTTCCAAACTTAATGCCCTACATAGCAAAGGCAAAAGCGACGGAAGCACAATTTCAACTCAAAGCGATTCACTCCATGCAAACGCAGTATCGCTATCTATATTCGCGCTATTCAACCGACTTCAACGAGATCGATTATCAAGTACCAATTACTACAGACAATGGTGGAAATGCACGATATACCTACGAAATCACAGCCGCAGATGGTGGTACATACAAAGCACGCGCAGAAGCAATTGAAGATTTTGATGGTGACGGAATCCGTAATGTTTGGGAAATTGATGAAAAAGGCAATCCCAAAGAAATTATAAAAGATTGATCATCACTTTAAAAATCATATTAATCCTTTCATTTATGATCATAGCGTATCAAGATATCAAAGAAAGAAGTGTGTACTGGTTTCTATTTCCAATAGTTGCCTGTACAGCAGGATATTTATATTATACCAACACTTTTTTTGAGCTATTTTGGAAAACTTCCATCGTGAATTTAGGAATTATCATGCTTGTGTTTTTGGCGCTTCAAACCTATACAAAATTCAAACTAAGAACAGGTTTAAAAGAAGTATTTGGCTTGGGCGACGCGCTCCTATTTATAGGATTATGTGTAGCTTTTCCGATTGCTTCATTTATCATATTTTTTGTCTTTTCATTGTTGTTTTCACTAATAATACACTTTGTTTTGAAGAATAAAATGAAAATGAAATCTGTACCACTTGCTGGATATATGAGTGTTTTTTTTATTGGAGTTTACTCAATGAATTGGACAGGATTCCTACCTAATTTATACAATATATAATGATGGAAACACAAAATTACAACATACACGTTTCATTGCAACAGCTCATCAGCAGCGCGCAAGCATATCATTATCGTGTAATTCCGATGACAGATGAAAATGAAGTCTTGACTTTTAAGTCAGAAGTTACAAATGAAGCCTTACGAAAAGAACTTTCCATTGTATTTGATAAAGAAATTCAACTAGAATTAGAATCTTCCGAAAACATTGAAAAATACCTGGCAACAAACTTTCGGAAAACAGCCAATAGCAAAGCAGAAGCATTACATTATACAGATGATTTTCTAGAAAAAATAATCATCGCCGCAAAAGACATTGGAAGTAGTGATATTCATTTTGAACCGTATGAACATTCATGCCGAATTCGCTTTCGCTTAGACGGAAAACTAAAAGAACAATACGTAATTCCAGCGGCTGAATATCCTGTAATTATCAACAAAATAAAAATCAAGGCGCAGTTAGATATTTCCGAAAAACGCTTGCCACAAGACGGACGTATAACCATTCATAATGCACAAGGCGAATTTGACATTCGTGTATCTTCACTTCCAACATTGCACGGCGAAAAAATAGTATTGCGAATTCTAAGTAAAGACGCAAATCATATCAATTTAGAAGAATTGGGTTTCTCTGCTGATGAACTCTATACCTATAAAGAAATCATCAAAAAGCCAAACGGAATCATCCTAATTTCAGGCCCAACAGGTTCTGGAAAAACAACCACGTTATATGCGACTTTAAAACTTCTGAACGATTCAGAAACCAACATTCTAACCATAGAAGATCCGATTGAATATACACTAGAAGGAATCAATCAAGTACAACTAAAAGAAAATATTGGACTCGATTTTTCAAGTACACTTCGCACCTTTTTACGGCAAGATCCGGATGTAATTATGGTCGGAGAAATTCGTGATGCAAAAACAGCCAATATGGCAATTCGTGCTGCATTAACAGGACATTTGGTATTATCAACAATACACACCAACTCAGCTTGGGCAACAATTTCGAGATTAATAGACATGGACATTCCGCCATTTCTAATTGCAAGTACACTAAACATGAGTGTTGCACAACGACTGGTGCGTAAACTCTGTAATCACTGTAAAAAAGCACAATCTATAGCAACAGCAACGTTGCCAAAAGATATGATATTGCCAAAAAACATACAAACGCATCATGTTGCAGTAGGTTGCAATGCGTGTTACCAAACTGGATATTTAGGCAGAAAAGCGATATATGAAATCATTCCGATCGGAACTGAACTCATCAATCAAATCAAAGAAAATGAAACCGAAATTTCAGGCTATCTGAAAGAAAAAAATATACAAACATTAAAAGACAACGCAATTGTTCTTGTCGGAAATGGAACAACTTCCATCGATGAAGTCTACGCCTTGTTATCAAACTAAGAAAAAATGAAGAAATTAATTCTCATCATACTATTATGTTTCATGCAATTTGCAGTTTTTGCACAAGAAACACCGCGAATTGAAGCAATAAAAAATCAATTGGAAACACTTGCAGTTGACAATGTTGGACTTACCGAAAATGTAAAGACAGACATCAGTATTAATGGTGCAACACTGAGTAGTTTTTTGCTCGCTGTGGCGGATATTCACAAACTGAATTTCAATATTTCTTCCGAACTAAACAAAATCTCTGTCGCTACTAATTTTCCAGATGTTACGGTTGCAGATTTATTAACTTTCTTGTGTAAAGAACATGAACTTACGATTGAATTCACAGGAAACATTCTCGCCATAAAAAAATACACAAAACCTGTTGAAAAAGTGCAAGCTAAAGTAATTCCGATGAGCTATGACATGAAAAATGATCGGGTGAGTTTGGATATCAAATCAGATACATTATATACGACTTTCAAAAAAATAATGAACAAAACAGGAAAGAATCTAAGTTTCTCACCTGATATTGAAAACAAACAAATCACTTTTTATGTAAAAGATACTTCGTTTGATACTGCAATGGAACAATTAGCCTATGCAAATGGACTTTACATGGAAAAAGCGAGCAATGGTTTTTACATATTTGAAAATGATGTGCAAGCCGTTTCAGAAAATCAAACTGGTGGTACAACAAAACCGCAAGCGAGAAGAAGAAAATCAAACTTTAGCTTCAAAGTACTAGACAAACAACGAAAAATTGTAGAAGTCGATTTTACCAATGTTGCCATTGACGCGGTGATTCACGATATCGGAAACGCACTAGAAATTGATGTATTTACAGCAACGCCATTGACCGACGCTGGATTTACAAGTTTTACATCTAAACGTATTTATTTTGACGATTTACTGACCAAAATGTTTGAAAGTACACAAACGCAAACACTAGCTGTAAATACAAATTCTAATAGAAATAATACAAATCAGAGAGGAAATCAGAACAATCAGACAGCAAATGCATCGCAAGCATTTTTTACCTTTAAAAAGGATAGAAACATGTATATTTTTGGAACGACAAATCAGCTGAGTTTGCGCGAAATCTCAATCATTCCACTAATGCATCGTTCTATAGAATTACTCACCGATTCTAATGGAGGAAATTCTACAAGAGCAAGAAGTAGTAGTGTTGGGCAAAATAATAACAGTTTTGGTGGTGGAAATCAATTTGATTCTTTTTCAAACGGAAACAATGCCAATAGAACCACTTTAAGTCAAAAAGGACAATCGAATCAAGGAAGAGGTTTGGCAAACAACAATAGCAGTCAGGCAGAAGCATTAATCAATATTTTACCTTCCGATTTAATTGCCGATTTACAAATTCAAGCAGATTTTGAACTCAATAGTTTTTATGTCAGTGGACCAAGTTCAAGCGTAAAACGTTTTAGAAACTTTATAGAAAAAATTGACAAACCTGTTCCTGTTATTTTAATTGAAGTCATGCTGATTGATGTAAGTAAATTATCAGTTGTTGAAACGGGAATTAGTTGGGGAATTGGCGATCAACCAACACAAACAAGCGGAAGTATTTTTCCAAATACCAACTTAACATTGGGTGCAAATACGGTCAATCGTGTTATTGGAGGTTTTGATGGTTTTGGTTCGTTCAACTTAGGAAAAGTAGTGCCAGAATTCTTTGCAAATATCTCTGCAATGGAACAAGATGGTGACATTAAAATTCGTTCTACACCAAAAATATCAACCTTAAACGGACATCGCGCAACGCTGTCAAATGGGACAACATCGTATTATGCCGTTACACAACGTAACATTTACGGAACTGATAATCCGCAAACTTCAGAAATTACAAATTACTATCCAATTGATGCTGAACTCGGAATCTCTATCAAACCAATAGTTTCAGGTGACGGACAAGTAACGCTTGATATTTTTGTAATTCAGTCAACATTTGGAAGTCGTATTGACGAAAATGCGCCGCCAGATATCAGTTCAAGAGAATTTAGATCAATCATTAGAATGCGCGATCAAGACATTGCCGTTTTAGGAGGAATTGAAGAA
>NZ_JBGCDL010000413.1:0-19434 GCF_045105435.1 Kordia sp.
TTACTATCTTTATTGTACACAGACCACAAATGAAGAAAGTTAACTTAGAGCGATATTTTAAATTATTTACCAATGAAGAATCCGAACGTTTCTTTGATAATGCTTTAAAAAAACAACACATAACGTTTGTAAAAAGAGAAATTCCAGATTCAAAGTTTTCTGAATATTTTTTTAATAAATATGATATTCCACTTGTTGATACCATTAACGATCAATTGAAAGAAAAAGAATTAGAAGAAACCGTAAAGTTGACTAGTAGATATAAGCCTTCTGCCTTAGAACTTCTTATGATGTTAGTTTTGATTGGAGTTGTTATAACTTTTATAATGTTATTATAAAAACCTTTTAAAACTGATTTATATCATAGGTTTTATCATGCTATAATTCTTAATTTTGAGTATGCTAAAAATCAATAATGTATGATACTTTCAAATCAAATATTTTTGAACACATTACTTTTATCACAAACAAAAGAAGAAGATTATTTTTTAGGAGCTGCCTTAATAGCAATGACAGTTATTATTATTGCTTTTTTAATTACTTGGTCAAGATCCAAAAAAAATAAGTAATGCCAAATACTGTTTAAAATGATCGTTTTAAATTTTAATTGGTAAAGAACAGATAAGTTTTACATCGTAATAGTGTCACAAAATTTAGTTTACTAAATTGTATTTTCTAACATAGCAACTGTTGGTTGTGGATTTATGTCATTTTCACATGCTTTTAGAAGTGTATTGCACCATAACAAAACAATGATAATAATGAGTAGTATTCGATCTGTGGATATTTTTATTGTTTTCATAATAATTAGAGATAAAAAATGGCTGTCTGAAAAGTATTAGGAAGCGTCATTCTGAACTTGATTCAGAATCTCATTATCTTGATTTCCAAGGATTTTGGGAAACCGACTCAGGTTCGGTTTGACGAAAATTTAACTTTTTAGACAGCCTCTTTTAGTAGTAATTGGTTTGTATAGTAGGCTTACTTAAAGGTTTTTACTGTTGGTTTTACTTTTTTTCAGTTTTATGTTCTTGCTCTTTGTCATTTACAAGAATGTCAATGGTTTCTTCTAAATTTTTAAGGGACTTTTTTTTATTTAATTTGACTAATACTTTAAAAGGATTAATACCATATATTTTATTGAAATTTTCTAAAATAGATTTAATTTCTGCTATAGCAATAAACCCTGTAATGATGCGTTGAAAAGGAATTTCCTCAACAATATATTTTTCTAATAAAAAGGCTGATAATACGACCAAATTATAAATAAAAAATTTAGAAATCGTATGTGTGATGCGTTCACTACTTATTGGAGTTTTATTTTTAAAAGAAGCATAAGCTCCAGTAATAAAATCTACAACAATTAGAAAAGCAATGGTTAACATTATGGAGGTTATTGGAGCTATTAATGCTAATAACCAAAACAGATATGGTTTAACTTTCTCCATGCCCAAATAATTTTCTATAATCTAAAATTCTGTTTTTTGGGTAGGCTTTTATAGAAACTCTATTGTTTTGGTTTCCGCCCAAAATGTAGACATATCGTTTGGTTTGTTTTACAAAAAAACCTACATGTCCTTTCCAGCTATTTGGAGCATCGCGCCATAATATGACTACATCTCCTTGTGCTGGCACAGCTGTTGATTCGCCAACATTTAGCCAGCTTCTTGCGTTTAGTTTTCCACTATATGTGTAATTTTCAGTTTTAGCAACCCAGTTTACAAATGCGCTACACCAGGCAGTTTCGTCATGTAATTTAGTACCGTTGTATCCTAATACATCAAAGTATTTAATAATTTGAGGATTATCTACTTTGCCATCAACTTCTGTTACACCATATTGGGATAATGCTTTTTGAATTAAGCTCATAGTTTTAATTTTTATTTGATTAAGCGATACATACTATTTGTGATCTGAAAAATAACTGCACATACAGTTAACTCCTTGCAGCTATAAGTACTAGCGCATGATTTATATATCCATGAATATGTTGGAATTTAATTTGAGAATAAAAAAACTTAAATTTGATGCAACGCTATTTATATATATTTTCTTAACCAGAATGAAGGTTTGCATGCGTATTAAGATTCTTCTCAACAGTGTTTTTTTAAATACGAATCGTACAAAATGATGTACAGTTCATTAGAAAAGCGAGTACAAATATAAAACATATTACAATATAAAACAAACATATTACAATAAAATTATGTTATTTTCTGTTTTTTGTTTGAATCACTATTTTTGAGTGAATAAATAGATGTTTTATCTAAATAAGAAGAAAATAAAATCCCTTAGAAAAAGGGATTTTAGGAATGTATAGTCTTAATTAATTTCTATGATTTAACTCGCTAAGGGATCAATTCCTTCCAAAGCAATAATTGCATTTACAACCAAATATGGTTGCATATTATTCACAGGAGTTGCATTTCCGGTAGCAGCTGTATTTCCAGAAAGTATGACGTTTCCATTAATTTGTACATTGTCTGCGGCCATTAATGTATTATCAATAGAAGAATCGCTATAGTTTTTTTCTATTCCAGAGCAAAAATTATTGCCTTCAGCTTCATCCGAAAACCCTTCGTCTACTGATGCTTTTACAGTTCCTGTTAAAGAGTGTGAAGCAGCTAAATTACCAATCCCGTGACTGTGAGAAGGCAATTGACTTTCTGTGAGTGTATTTTCTGCTTCGCCACCAATTTGACCAACTGTAAAGTTAGAACTGTTATGAATCATCGTTCTGTCTTGTAAATTTGGTAAAGCAAAAGTTGTGGTACCATTGCCGCCATAGGTAGTTCCAATTAGATTAAACAATACTTCATAGTCTGAAATATTTAATAACTGTCCATCGCATTTTGCCCATCCAGTAGGAATAGCAGTAAAACTTACTGTTTTGATTTCTCCAATCATTGGCATTGCTAGACTGTCTATTAAATTTGCAAATTGACTTTCTGTAGGTCTGTCTCCTGTTTCAAAATATGTTTTTAGTGTTTGTATGGATTGTTTCATGATAAAAGGTGTTATAGTTATAAAAACGAAGTATATTACTTTCAATTTACAAACAAATTAAAGAATAAACCTACAAAATTGTTTTTTAACATCATTGATACTATGCTTTGTATTGTAAATTAACTACTAATTAAAAAAATCCCTTACGAAGAAGGGATTTTTTGAATACGTATTGCAACTATGATATTTAAAATAACCCTAAGACTTTATTTTTCATATAACAATAACGGTATTCACTGCAAGATGCATTCGTGTTTTTTGAAGAAGAAAACTCCTTTACTCAATGAAAGGAGCTTTCCAGATATACATATTTTAACGAGCGTTGAGTGACTAGCTAGTTACTGTTTTAAAATATTATATATCGTCTTTTCTGAAATGAACAATTTATCAACCAATTCGTTGATGATTACTTTCATTTGTTTTGCAGAATTATCTTCTACATAGTTGTGAATGAATTTTTTTCTTTTGTTTAATAGCTCTTTACTTCGTTTCATGGTCGCTGTATTACAAGGTGTTATTATCTACTTTATCTTTTTTAAAATCGTATGTGACATTTACTGTCCAAATACGTAACCGTCAGTCTATATTTTGTCGCTTTTTATGTATTTATGAAGAATAAAATCGATATTTATATTCACAAATGTTTGATTTTCAATAAAAATTCATATATTAGCAACAAATTACAGTACAAATATAAACAAATTACAGATTATTTCAAACATAAAACAGAAATATTTTGTAAAATGTTTAAATTATTTAGAGAGATTATGGAAGGAATACATGAAAAAATAAAACAGATCATTGATCATTTTCGCCTGAATAATAATTCTTTTTCCAAACGAATCGGCGTGACTAGCACAACTATAGACAGTATTACGAATGGTAGACCACAGTCCGATGGATCAAGGAAAAGAACAAAACCAGGCTACGATCTATTAACAAGTATTATTAAAGAATTTGATATAAATCCCGATTATCTATTTGGTATGAACTCACAGATGTTTAAATCTGAAACAAAAGAGTTTCAAACATATGCTGGAATACCTCAAGTAGTTGCCGTAAATCAAGATGGTGAAGAAAATGTTGTATATGTTCCTATAAAAGCCAGAGCTGGTTATTTAGATGGTTATGGCGACGCAGGTTATATAGAAACCTTGCCTTCGTTTAGTATGCCACATTTAACAAACGGGACATATCGTTGCTTTGAAGTACAAGGAAATTCAATGGTACGTACATTTTTTGATGGCGATTTGGTTTTTGGAAAGTACGTAGAAGACCTAAACGACGTAAAAGATGGCCGTGTATATGTTATAGTGAGTCGTAATGACGGAATTGTACTGAAACGTGTTATTAATAGAATAGAAGAGCGCGGAAAGCTTATTTTAAAGTCCGATAATAAAGATGGAAACTATCCTACATATACAATCAATGCAGAGGAAATAATGGAAGTTTGGTATGTAACGATGTTTGCTTCTAAACAAATGCCAGAACCTGTAGATGTCTACGATAGGCTACACGATTTGGAAAGTAAGATTGTACTATTAGAAAACGCACTCCGACAGAAAAATTAGAATCTGAGCGTTTTAATTTACTTTTTTAAAATATTGAAGACAGAATAACGTATAAAGAATTGATAATGGGTAATTTAGAAGAACAAAAAAACTTTCTTTTCTATTCAACTTCCGAAGGAACGATAAACATTCAGGTAATTTTAGACGATGATACTGTTTGGCTTACTCAAGCGAGTATGGCGGAAATATTTGACACAACAAAACAGAATATAAGTTTACATCTAAGTAATATTTATAAAGAAGGAGAATTAAATAAATTCGCAACTGTCAAGATTTCCTTGACAGTTCGAAAAGAGGGAAACAGAAATGTTCAAAGAAATATAGAATTTTACAACTTAGATGCTATTATATCAGTAGGTTATCGAGTTAATTCTTCTAAAGCGACAACATTTAGAGTTTGGGCTACCTCAATACTAAAAGAATATCTAATCAAAGGGTTTGCTTTAGATGATGATAGGCTAAAGCAAGGAAAAACCTTATTCGATAAAGATTATTTTGATGAACTCATAGAGCGTATCAGGGAGATACGTGCTTCTGAAAGAAGATTTTATCAAAAAATAACGGATATTTATTCTTTAGCAATAGATTACGATTCCAAAGCAAAAATTACACAAACTTTTTTTGCTACTGTTCAAAACAAGTTAGAGTACGCAATAACGCATCATACAGCATCTGAAATAATAAAGTTAAGAGCTAATTCAAGTCTTCCAAATATGGGTTTAACTAGTTGGAAAAATGAAAAAAAAGGCGGGAAAATTATGAAGTCAGATGTTACAATCGCTAAGAATTATTTGAAACAAGAAGAAATATCTGAGCTAAATATACTTGTTACAATGTTATTGGATTTTGCAGAGCTTCAAGCTAAAAGAAACAATGGTATGACAATGAAAGATTGGGTACATAAACTTGATGCATTTATCAAATTCAATGATTATGATTTATTAAATGACAAAGGAAGTGTTAGGGCTTATGTAGCAAAAGCATTTGCAGAACAGGAGTATATTAAATTTAGAATTGTTCAAGATGTTGAACACAAATCTGATTTTGATAAATTGGTGGAAAAAACAAAAAAAGGAGAAGTTCCACCACCACCTATAGTGAATAAAAGAATTGACTTGTCAGGTTTTGATCCAAATAAAGAAAAACGTGTATCTGCCTTGAGTATAAGTAGTATTAAAAAACGAAAAGAACATAAAAATAAGAAAGGTGACAATAAATAATGTAAATATATATAATAGATTACGATTACTCGATTATCGAGATTTATAATGCTCTGAAGCTTACCCAGTGAGGTAGCTACTAAAAAAGCGAGAGCATATACTAATGATCTCGCTTTTTTAGTTGTAAAAGTTGCGCCGATTATTGTCGCGCAACGTTATTTTCTCTATTGACATCCGCCATTAATTCAGATGGATCAATCTCTACACTTTTTACCGTTTTGCTTGTTTCCAACGTATAAGTTGGATATGCCCAAGCCCAATCTGCTTTTTTAGTAGCGGTAGATGGTTTTTCGCCACGCATCATACGCAACGGAATGTAAAAGTTTTCACTAGAACCATCGGCATAATTTACAGTGATATCTATAGGCATTGGCATTAATCCAATACGCTCCAAAATAACCTTATTTCCCTTGATTTCTTTTACTCCGTAATCAATTTTATTGGTAGTTTGTGCCCAATCCGTTAAATACCAATCTAAATGAATTCCTGATACTTTTTCAGCAGTTCTTTTGATATCGTTTGGTGTTGGATGCTTAAATTTGAAATCGTCAAAGTACTTTCTAAGCGTTTTTTCTACGTTTTCTTTACCAATCACATATTCCAATTGCGCCAAGAAAATAGCTCCTTTGCTATATGCAGAAGCTCCATAAGCTCCATTATATTCATAACGATCTGCATGTGTAGTAAGCGGTTGTTCTTTTCCAGATTTTACTAATCTAAAATATGAACTGTACGAACCTTTGTGTGGATTTTCGCGATTCGCATCCATAATATGATTCATACAACGGTTAGAAATGTACGTTGTAAATCCTTCGTCCATCCATTCGTGTTTTGATTCGTTGGTAGCCAACAAAAACTGAAACCAAGTATGCGCCAATTCATGTGCAGTTACTCCAATAAGACTATTTAACGGTCTTTTTCCTGTAATTAAAGTACACATTGCATATTCCATTCCGCCGTCTCCACCTTGTATTACTGAATATTGTTTGTACGGATATTGTCCAACATATTCATTAAAATACACAAGCATTTCAGCAGTTTTATACTGTAACTCTTTCCAGTTTTCTTTAATTTTAGGATCGTTTTTATACAAAAAGTGTAAGGTAACACCATTTGCTGCTTTGTGTGTGTCGTGAACATAATCAGGGTCGGAAGCCCAAGTAAAGTCATGCACATTTGGCGCTTTAAAATGCCACGTAAGTTTGTCTCCAGCAGGTCTTTTTACTGTTCCTGTTTCATAACCGTGTCCAATTTCGTTCGGATTTTGCAAATATCCAGTTCCACCAATAACATAGTCTTTATCAATGGTAATTTTTACATCAAAATCTCCCCAAACACCATGAAACTCTCTTGCAATATATGGAGGCGTATGCCAACCTTCAAAATCGTATTCTGCCATTTTTGGATACCATTGTGTCATTGACAAGGCAACGCCTTCACTATTGTTTCTACCAGAACGACGAATTTGTACAGGAACTTGTCCGTCAAAATTCATATCAAACGTAGTAGAAGCGCCAGGTAAAATAGGTTTTGCCAAGGTAACTTCTAAAATAGTACCTTCTGTAGTATGTGTAAGTTTCTTTCCGTTTTGTGTTAACGAATTCACTTTTATATACCCAATTTCTGAGTCAGAAAGCTTACTAATACGATTCCCAACTCTTCTATCTGGATCAGCAATCGTTCTAGAACGCACATCCATTTCGCTTCCAGGTTGAAACGCATTAAAGTATAAATGATAGTATACTTTATTTAACACATCAGGAGAATTATTAGTGTACACTAACTTTTGCGTTCCTGTATATTGATACGTATCAACATCCATATCTATTTCCATCTCATAATTTACCTTTTGTTGCCAATAGGTTGATGAAGCAGTATACGATGCTTTATTTTTTCCTCCGCTCATTGTTTCTTGTTGCGGTTTGCATGCCACAACTGCCAAAACGAGCAGAATACTTAGTTTGCTAAAAATTTTCATGTTTTCGTATGTATTATTTTTAAATAGTCACATGAAACTTTTATTATTAACAGCAATGAATAGCTGTATTAATAAGCAGGTTTCATCTAGTTATTTTTTAGAATTTATGGTTGATGCTTACAACTTTGCTTTTCCTCTACTAACTTTATCAGCTAAAATAAGCGCGTTGTATGCATTTACTATTTTTCCAGTTTTTGATCCTTGTGAAAATGGCATTGCTCCTTTAGACTGATCTATAACAACATCTCTGTTTACAGGAAGCCCCGACTGCATAATAATTTGCTTTACTTGCGCAGCGGTTAGTTTTGGATATTGTGACATAATTAATGCTGCAACTCCTGCAACTCCTGGCGCAGCCATTGAAGTTCCTCCGATAGATTTGTATTCGTTTTCTGGGAACGTTGAATAAATAGCCGATCCTGGTGCAAAAACATCTACATTGTTTTTACCATAATTTGAATATCCTGCTACCATTTGCGAACCGTATTTGTTCTGTAATGCACCAACTGTTAAAAATGTATCAGATACTTCAGTTCCAGTAGGTGTTTGATCGTTTGGATATACCGCTTTTTCGTCTAAGTTGGTATTTTCGTTTCCAGCTGCTTTGATAACAAGTACATTGTTTTTTCCCGCGTAAGCGATTGCATCACGAACCCATTCGTTGTTTTGAGAAAAATATTTACCAAAACTTCCATTAATAACTTGTGCGCCATTATCAACCGCATAACGAATTGCTAAAGCAACATCTTTATCGTACTCATCACCATTTGGAACCATACGTACTGCCATAATTTCTACGTTATTTGCAACACCATTCATTCCGATTCCATTATTACGCTCAGCAGCAATAATTCCTGCCACGTGTGTTCCATGCGCTTCACTTTTCTTAACATGTTTTACATTTCCGTTTCCATAAATGTTGTCTGTAATATCATACGGATCATCACCAGTAGTTCTTCCGTTAAAATTTGTGTTTAAATTGTAGTTTAAAGTTTCTCCAATAGATTCTAGATTACTTTTTATTTCTTTTTCAGCTTCATCCAAAGTTTCAAATCGTCCACTACTCAAAATACGTTTCGCAATAAAAATATGTTCGCTCATTGATTCATCAGGAGCTGTAATGGCATTGATATCTTTTAAGGTGTAGTTATCTTTTTTAAAGTACTTTTTAAAAGCTGCATTGGCTTGTTTTACACGCGAAGCAATTTGATCCATTTCTGCTTTTCCAGCAACATATTCTTGATATTCAGCATCAATTTCTGCTTTTGCTGCTGCATAATCAGGATGACTTGTTCCTTTTTTTACGATACGTGTTTTTTCTAGGTTTTCATTATACGCATCGCCTAAAAAGTTCCAACCGTGAACATCGTCTACAAAACCGTTGTTATCATCGTCTTTTCCGTTGTTTGCAATTTCCTTTGAATTGGTCCAAATAACATCGTTTAAATCTTCATGATCAATATCAATTCCAGAATCTAAAACGGCTACAATTACTTTCTTTCCCTTTTGTCCTTTAATGATTTCCGCGTACGCTTTGTCAACACTCATTCCAGGAATGGTATCAGCAACTAAATCTTTGTGTCCCCAAGATTTTAACTCTTCTTTTGTGAGTGAACGCTCTTTTAACGGCGTTGCATCAATGTTTGCAATTGGAGTTGATAAAATGGGTGCTGTTGTGCTACCGCAACCTACTAAAATAAGCAGAGATGCAGCAAAAATTGTGGGTTTTATAAGTTTCATTATTCTAAATTATAGTATTAAATGTGGGTTTAAAAAATATCGTTACACGTAAATACTTCATGGAGTCGTACACCTTTTTCAGTGTGTTTTACCGTGATGATTTCGTGGTGTGCATCATGTTCAAGAAAGAGATAAAAATTATTATCTGCTGCCATTTTTAGAAATTTCTCTTTTTCGTCTAAAGTTAACAAAGGTCTTGTGTCATAGCCCATGACGAACGGAATTGGTAAATGGCCTACAGTTGGCAATAAATCTGCCATAAAACAAATGGTTTTTCCTTTGTAATGAATCATTGGAATCATTTGTTTTTCGGTATGACCGTTCGCAAAAAACACATCAAAACCGAGCGCTGATTTTGTTAAAATATCTAGTGTTGGTTGTGCAATGAAGTTGAGGTGACCGCTTTCTTCCATCGGAATGATATTTTCTTTAAGAAAAGAAGCTTTTTCACGTTTGTTAGGAATTGTTGCCCATTGCCAATGGTTTTCATTGCTCCAAAAACGCGCATTTTTAAACGCAGGTTCATAACCTGTACGATCTTTATTCCATTGAATGCTTCCGCCACAATGATCAAAGTGTAAATGCGTCATAAACACATCGGTAATATCGTCTTTGTGAAAACCGTATTTTTTGAGTGATTTTTCAATAGAATCATCGCCCCAAAGGTGATAATAACCGTAAAACTTGTCCGTTTGCTTGTTTCCCATGCCTGTATCGACCAAAATGAGTCGTTCTCCATCTTCAATTAGCAAACAACGTGCGGCAATATCAATCATATTATGAGCATCTGCCGGATTGGTACGTTGCCATAAAGATTTGGGAACTACGCCAAACATGGCGCCACCATCTAATTTAAAGTTTCCAGCAGCAATAGGATACAGCTTCATAAAGGTTATTTCTGATTTTATCTCGCAAATTAACAAAACCGAAGCAAAAATGTGTAATTGTTAAGGTTTTATTAAGAAAACTACAGTAAAAATTAGCTTTTTAAAATCTAAAATTTCTACAGCACATGTTTCAAACGCTTTCCAAAGTCGAAAATGAATTTGATTTCTTTGATGTTTCCCAAACGTTCTTTTCCGAAAATTAACAACGCTTTTTCATCTTCAGCCAATAAATAGAAACGATTGAAAAAATCGGTATGATTATCTATTGGAATGTCCTGAAAACCTGCAAAACCGTATACTTTTTCTAAAAACCCTTCACGATCTAAGGTAAATTCTGGAATAGCTTCTGTCTTGTTCTTTAAATATTAATACATTCGGTTTTACTAAGTTTCTAAAAGAATAAAGAAAAACTTTTTTTGATGATATCATAAGCTCTTCTAGTAAAATGATAATTTTAAAAAAATTTATGAACGTAAGTTCGATACAATTTAATTCTTATATATTTAGCATGCTTTCGAATTTATACCAAACGAAAAATAGCTCAAAAAAACGTATATCATCTATTTTTTACCTTTAAAGCAACCAATGTCTCATGGGAACGAATAAAGAACTAGACTTAGCATTTAATTTTATAGAAAAAACGAATAGAAACTTATTTCTAACCGGGAAAGCTGGTACAGGAAAAACTACTTTTTTACATAAAATAAAAGCGACATCGTTAAAAAGAATGGTGGTTGTAGCGCCAACAGGAGTTGCAGCAATTAATGCAAAAGGAGTTACAATTCACTCGTTTTTTCAGTTGCCTTTTGAACCGTTTATTCCGAATGCTACAGGAAGAAATACGAAAGTACAACGTAAATTTAGCAAAACTAAAATCGATATTATAAAATCGTTAGATCTTGTTATTATTGATGAAATTAGTATGGTACGCGCCGATGTTTTAGATGGAATTAACGAAGTATTGTGTCGCTACAGAAACAATCAGAAACCTTTTGGTGGCGTACAATTGTTGTTAATTGGCGATTTGCAACAACTTTCGCCCGTAGTGCGCCCAAATGAATGGCAGTTATTGAAAGATTATTACCAAACTGCGTACTTTTTTAGCAGTCTGGCGTATCAAAAAGCCGCCATTTTAGCCATTGAATTAAAATATATTTACCGTCAACAAAATCAGGAATTTATTGCGATTCTGAATGAAATTCGCAACAATACACTTTCTACCGCTTCCGCAGAAATTCTAAACAAGCAGTATCAGCCAAAGTTCAATCCAACAAAAGAAGATGGCTACATTACACTTACTACGCATAACAATCGCGCAGATGCCATCAATCAAAAAGAATTAGATAATTTAAAAACACCAAAAAGCGAATATACGGCTAGTATTACTGGTGATTTTAATGAAAAAATATATCCAAATAGTGAAAATTTAGTGCTGAAAGAAGGTGCACAAGTCATGTTTATTAAAAATGATAGTTCGCTCGAAAAACGCTATTACAACGGAAAAATTGGTACGGTAATTCACTTGGAAGAAGATACAATTACGGTAAAATGTTCCGAAGATGATATTATTGAAGCCACTTATGAAACTTGGGAAAACATAAAATACACGCTTAACAAAGAAACCAAGGAAATTTCCAATCATATTGAAGGAACGTATACGCAAATTCCATTGCGATTGGCGTGGGCAATTACCATTCACAAAAGTCAAGGATTAACGTTTGACAAAGCCATTATTGACGCGGAAGCTTCTTTTGCGCACGGACAAACGTATGTTGCGCTGAGTCGCTGTAAAACCTTGGAAGGAATTGTACTAAAAACACCTATAAAGGCGGCGAATATTATTAGCGATACGACTGTGAATAGCTTTACAGAACGATTGGAAGAAAACGAACCTAGCGAAGCCGATTTGAACGCCTCTAAAAAAGCATATCAGCTCGATTTAATGGGCGAAGTATTTGACTATCATCCGTTTTTATATCCTGTAAAACGATTGATTGATATCTATTACAAGAATACAAATACGCTGAGCGGAAATATTCTAAAACCGCTTGAAAGCATTAAAGACAAAGGAATTATCCCTTTATTAAAGATTAACAATTCGTTCAAAAATCAACTGGAATCGTTGGCACAAACTGTGGAAAATCCTGAGGAAGATGCGACCATTGAAACGCGTTTTAAAAAGGCTGTTGCGTATTTTAAAGCGCAAACCAACGAACAAATTGCAACGGTTTTAAGTACGCTTACATTTTCAACGGACAATCAAGCAATCTCCAAAGATTTTGAAAGACAGTTGAAAGATTTGGAAGATAAATTGGCAATTAAAACTAAAATTTTAGAAGCTTTATCGGATAATTTTTCAACAGAAAACTATTTAAAAATACGTGCCAATTCCATCTTAGAAGTTTCGGAAGTAAAAGTGGTAAAACGAGAAATAGCAACGTCTACTTCGCATGAAGAATTGTTTGAAAACTTACGATTATTCAGATCGAGCATTTCGAGTTCGGAAAATATACCGCCATTTCAAGTATTTACACAAAAATCATTATTTGAAATGTGTGAATTGTTGCCAGCAACCGCAAAACAACTGAAAAAAGTACACGGAATGGGCAAAGTGCGTGTGGAAAAATACGGAGAAGAAATTTTAGAAATCATCAATGAATATGCTTCTAAAAACAATCTTTCATCCAAATTGGAAAATGTAGTTGTGAAAGTTGAGAAACAAAATACAAAAGAAACTTCTTTTAATTTTTTTAAAGAAGGTCTTTCAATCGAAGAAATTGCAGAAAAAAGAGCCTTGGCGGCTTCTACAATTTTTGGACATTTAGCACATTATGTCACAGAAGGCGTGTTGGATATTACTGAAATACTATCGGAAGAAAAAGTAACGAAAGGACTCGAAATCATTAAAAAGAGTACGTTTGAAAGCTTAAACGAACTGAAAGAAATTGCAGGCGCTCAGTTTTCGTACAATGAGCTCCGAATTTTGGTAAAATATAGCGAAGCGAAGTAGTTTTTAAAAAAACAGTTTTCTTAACATTATAATTGTTAAATTTACATTTCAACTTAAAAAATTGCGTACATGCTCGAATTAGCGGGAATTATCATTTTAGGAATATTGGCACAATGGGTTGCGTGGAAATTTAAAATTCCAGCAATTTTGCCTTTAATTTTAATTGGTTTATTAGTTGGACCGATTGCCGCAGAATTCTTATCAGAAGATGGCACTAAGTGGATTGAACCTATTTGGGATAACGAAAAACAGAAAGGACTGTTTCCAGGAGAAAGTCTCTTCTACTTTGTATCACTTGCCATTAGTATTATTCTGTTTGAAGGCGGATTGACACTGAAACGTTCCGAAATAAAAAACGTAGGTCCCGTAATTACCAAACTAATAACTTTGGGTTCTGCAATTACCTTTTTTGGAGCAGGGATTGTAGCACATTTCGTATTTGGATTGAGTTGGGATTTATCTTTCTTATTTTCAGGATTGATCATTGTAACAGGACCAACCGTAATTACGCCAATTCTTAGAAACATTCCACTAAAAAAAGATATTTCTACGGTATTAAAATGGGAAGGAATTCTCATTGATCCAATTGGAGCTTTAGTTGCCGTTTTAATGTTTGAATTTATTAGTGTAGGTGGCGATAGCGGATTTACCAAAATAGCTTTGATTGAATTTGGAAAAATTATCTTATTCGGAACAACTTTCGGATTCACTTTTGCACATGCATTAGCGTTTGCGATCAACAAAAAACTAATTCCACATTACTTACTCAATGTAGTGTCCTTATCAGTTGTTTTATTGGTTTTTGTAGAATCGGAAATATTTGCACATGAATCAGGATTATTAGCAGTTGTTGTAATGGGAATGGTGTTAGGAAACGGAAAACTCGAAAACATAAAAGAACTCTTATACTTCAAGGAATCGCTCAGTGTATTGCTAATTTCTATCCTGTTTATTTTGCTTGCCGCGAATATAAACATAGAAGATTTGATGCTGTTATATAACTGGGAAACAGTCGTGTTATTTTTAATTGTCGTGTTTGTCATACGACCGCTAGGTGTGTTTTTGAGTACCACAAAATCAAAGTTAACCACTAACGAAAAACTCTTTATCAGTTGGGTTGGACCGCGAGGAATTGTAGCTGCCGGAATTGCATCTTTATTTGGAAGTAAATTGGTAAAACAAGGTGTTGAAGGCGCTGAATATATTACACCATTGGTATTTATGATTGTCCTTGGAACGGTTTTACTAAACGCAACAACGGCACGTTTATTTGCTAAATTGGTTGGTGTATTTTTGACAAAATCAGAAGGAATTTTGATTGTTGGAGCATCTAAAGTATCACGTTTACTTGGGCATTATCTAAAAACAAACGGACGACATGTTGTACTGATTGATAGCAACCAAAGTAATATTGAAAAAGCACACGAATTAGGCTTAGAAGCCATCAGCACAGATATTTATTCCAATACATTGACCGATAATATTGAATTGAATGATGTTGGTTATTTAATGGCATTGACAGGAAACTCAGACATCAATCAGTTTGCAATTGATAAGTTTGGTGCTGAATTTGGTGAAAATGGTTCATTCCGATTGGTAACACGTGAAGAAATGTTGGATGATACTAACAATCCGCAAGAAGGTTTATTTTCCAACACAGACGATTACAATTCATTAACGGAGGTCACACATAAATATCCTTCTATTCAAGAAATTGACATTAATGATGCATCACATTACAAAGGTTTAATTGAGCTTACAAGCAAGGAAAAATATACCATTCCGCTATTTATTAGAAAAGAAGATGGCGAATTTCATATCATATCTTCGCACCATACAGAATTGGATGAGGTAGGAGAAAACTGGAAATTGGTATACTTAGGAAAACCACTGGATGTAGAAGCTGCGGAGACGAAGTAACGTTCGCTTTGCTCATTGCTTTTACGAACGTCATTTCGAGTGATTTTTTGGAGGGAAACGGAGCAAAATTGTATCGAGAAATACTTTGAAATTTCTCAATTCTCACTACTATTATCTAAGAACTACTTTTACTGTGATGTGAAGCTGAATCAAGTTCAGCTTGACGTGTTTTTTTTGAATACGTTATAAAAAGCAATCTTGATCTTTAAAAATCTAAAAATGTACTTTGAACCTTCTCAATTCTCACTACTAATCTCTCAAAACTCTATATTAGTTTGTTTGTTGGCACGAGTTGAAAACTTGCGCTAGCGTTTGTTAGAAAAATTATATCGAGAACTACTTAGAAGTTTCTCAGTTTTCAATACTACTATCTCAAAACTATTTTTACTTTGATGTGAAGCTGAATCAAGTTCAGCTTGACGCGTGTGCTTCTGAATACGTCATTACAAAAACAAATACGATCTTCAAAAATATAATAGTGTACTTTGAAACATCTAAATTCTCACTACTAATATCTCAATACTCACTCTAATCATTCAATTTCAATACTGCCATAAATGCTTGTTGCGGTATTTCTACATTACCAACTTGACGCATACGCTTCTTCCCTTTTTTCTGCTTTTCTAGTAGTTTACGCTTACGCGAGATATCACCACCGTAACATTTTGCTGTTACATCTTTACGAAGTGCTTTTATTGTTTCACGCGAAATAATTTTTGCACCAATTGCAGCCTGAATCGGAATATCAAATTGTTGTCTTGGAATGAGTTCTTTCAGCTTTTCACACATTTTTTTACCAATGTTATAGGCGTTATCAGCGTGAATTAAGGCAGAAAGTGCATCTACCGTTTGTGAATTCAATAAAATATCGACACGAACTAATTTCGATTTACGCATTCCGATCGGTGAATAGTCAAACGAAGCATATCCTTTAGAAACTGTTTTCAATCTGTCATAAAAATCAAATACAATTTCTGCCAAAGGCATATCAAATGATAACTCAACACGTTCTGTCGTCAAATACGTTTGATTGGTAATTAAACCGCGTTTTTCAATACACAACGACATTACATTTCCAACAAAGTCCGATTTTGTAATAATTGTCGCTTTAATAAACGGTTCTTCTACACGATCTAAACTTGAAGGATCTGGTAAATCAGTTGGGTTATTTACAATAATAACTTCATCCGGATCTTTTCTTGAAAATGCATGGTACGATACGTTAGGAACTGTTGTAATTACAGTCATATTAAACTCACGCTCCAAACGTTCTTGAATAATTTCCATGTGTAACATTCCTAAGAATCCACAACGGAAACCAAAACCTAAAGCGGCCGAACTTTCTGGCGTAAATACCAAAGAAGCATCATTTAATTGTAGTTTTTCCATCGAATTACGAAGTTCTTCATAATCTTCAGTATCAACAGGATAAATTCCTGCAAAAACCATTGGTTTTACATCTTCAAATCCTTCAATAGCGTTGGTAGTTGGCGTTTTTGCATCAGTAATTGTATCACCTACTTTTACTTCGCGTGCATCTTTAATTCCAGTAATTAAATAGCCAACATCACCTGTTTTAATTTCTTTTTTTACAACTTGATTCAACTTTAACGTTCCAACTTCATCAGCGCCGTATTCGTTTCCTGTGGCTACAAACTTGATAAGTTGTCCTTTTTTAATAGAACCATTCATGACTCTAAAATAGGTTTCAACACCGCGAAACGGATTGTATACAGAGTCAAAAATCAACGCTTGTAACGGTTCGTCATACACACCTGTTGGATGTGGAATACGATTAATAACGGCTTCTAAAATATTATCGACACCAAAACCTGTTTTTCCACTTGCGTGAATTACCTCTTCAGGATCGCAGCCTAAAAGGTCTACAATATCGTCGGTTACTTCTTCAGGATTGGCGCTTGGTAAATCTACTTTATTCAATACCGGAATAATTTCCAGATCGTTCTCTAAAGCTAAATATAGATTGGATATTGTTTGTGCTTGAATGCTTTGCGCTGCATCAACAATTAACAAAGCACCTTCGCAAGCAGCGATAGATCGTGATACTTCATACGAGAAATCAACGTGTCCAGGTGTATCAATCAAATTTAAAATATACTCTTGTCCTTCATGCGTATATTCCATTTGAATGGCATGCGATTTAATCGTGATTCCACGTTCACGTTCTAAATCCATACTATCTAATAATTGATCTTGCTTTTCTCGCTCAGTTACAGATCCAGTAAAATCTAACAATCTGTCAGCTAATGTACTTTTTCCGTGATCGATGTGTGCAATAATGCAAAAGTTTCTTATGTGCTTCATTTATCTCTATAACTAATAATTTGCAAATATAGCTTTTTACAAGGTAAATACACGCCTTTTGGGCATAGATACAAAGTTTTTTTAATTATGGGTGTAGCTTTTTTTCTACGTTAAATAAAAATGAATATATTTGCGCTGAATTAACCTAACCATTGCCATGAACCTAAAAATCACAAGCTTCTTTGTGCTTTTTACATTTTTTACCGTATTGGGACAAGAAACCTACCAAGTCTCAGGTAAATTGATTGCTTCCGATTCGGAAACAGCGATCTCTTTTGCCAATGCAGTATTACTTAGAGATGGCGATGTAATTAAAGGAAGTTCTTCAGAAGCATCAGGTACATTTTTAATTGAGAATATTACTTCAGGAACCTACACACTAAATATTAGTTTTTTAGGCTACAAAACATATAGTAAAGATATTGAGGTAACAAGCGACTTAAATTTAGGAACTATTGTGCTTCAAAAAGATATGGAAGCGCTTGATGGAGTTACTATTACAAATAAAAAACCTGTACTGAAACGTGAAGTTGATCGTTTGGTATTCAACATTCAAGGAACAGCACTTACCGAAGATACTACTTGGGAAGTATTACGTAGAACGCCTGGCGTTATTGTTATTAATAATACATTGTCTATTAAAAATAGTACGCCAACGGTATATATTAACGATCGAAAAGTACATTTATCCGCAAGTGAAATTTATCAATTGTTGGAAGGAACGCCGGCAGAAACCGTAAAATCGGTTGAGGTAATTACCAATCCGCCCGCGCGCTATGACGCACAAGGTGGCACAATTTTGAATATTGTGATGACAAAAAACTTAGTAGTTGGTTATCACGGAAGCGTGTATGGAAACTTTACACAAGGAGTTTTTCCGCGTTACAACGGAGGAATCAATCAATTTTACAAGCGTGGGAAGTTCAATATTTTTGGAAATTACAACTATACACATTCAAAAATAAATAGAGATAACGACGAGCGTATTAACTATTTAGATGCTGCAAATACAACTACAGCCATTTGGAATTCGCTTATCAATAGAAATGAACGATCAAATCAGCATAATTTTAATTTGAATGTTGATTATGAATTTGACGAAAAGAATACTTTGAGTTTTTCGGGAAATTTATTGTATTTGCCGTATTGGAAGCGAAATACATCTACGAATTCTGTTGTGGACGATCAAACTGTAGCGAATGAAGATTTTTCGTTGTTGGCTTTAAATACGTACAATCAAGACAAGCATAATTTAGGGTTGAACGTAGATTATGTACATCATTTTGAGAAAGAAGGCGAGAAGCTTTCTGCAAATGTACATTACACAAATTACGACAAAGCAAGTGGTCAACGCGTTTCTACAGATTATACCGTTGTGGCAAATCCTGATTTTTCTACCGCATTTACAACAAACGCAGGACAACGCACCAATATTTTGAGCGGACAAGTTGATTACGAATTACCAATTGATGAAACCATAAATTTTGAAGCAGGAATAAAAGCGGCAAACATAGAAACAAAGAGCAATTTGTGGCAGTTTAATATAGAAAATGGTGTTTCTGTTTTAGATTTGACAAATTCGGATACGTTTCAGTACGACGAATCTATTTTTGCGGGCTATGTTAGTTATGCAAAAAACTGGGAAAAGTGGAGTTTAAAAGTTGGTTTTAGAGGAGAACAAACGGAGATCAAAGGAAATTCACTCAGCACCAATCAAGTGAATACGCAAAATTACTTTAAGCTATTCCCAACGGCATACATAAGTCATAAAGTATCT
>NZ_JBGCDL010000414.1:0-2640 GCF_045105435.1 Kordia sp.
AATTCATGTCAGAAATCGTTATCTATATTGTACTTATTGTCATCTTTTTGGCGGTTGGTATTTTTTTGGGAATGTACATCGGAAATCTAAAAACAAAAGCGCAACAAGAAGGCTTACACGAACGCAATCGCCAGTTGCAATCACAGTTTGACGATTTAAAAATGCAGGCAAATGCCGAAAACGCGAAGCAAAACGAGTCGTTTCAGCAGCAATTACAAGATGTAAAAGAAAGTTTGTCTAAAATTGAACGGGAACGCGAAGAAATAAGACGTGAAAAAGATTTTTTAAATGTTGAGCTTGCGCGAAAAAATTCTGAGTTTGAAAACCTACAGAAACAACATATTGAACGCGACGAATCGTTAAAGCAACAGCAAGAACAACTTCGCAAGGATTTTGAATTGTTGGCTACTAAAATTCTAGACGAAAAATCATCTAAATTTACAGAACAGAATAAAGAAAATATCAAAAATATTTTGACGCCACTTCAAGAGAAAATTCAGCATTTTGAAAAGAAAGTGGAAGACAGTCAAAAGGAAAATATCAGTATTCATTCCGCTTTGCGCGAAAAACTATCGGAACTAAGTAAAGCCAATATCCAAATCAGTCAAGAAGCTGTGAATTTAACAAAAGCCTTAAAAGGTGACAGTAAAATGCAAGGAAATTGGGGCGAATTGGTGCTAGAACGCGTTTTAGAAAAAAGCGGATTAGAGAAAGATCGTGAATATGTAGTGCAGCAAAATTTTACGCGTGACGATGGTTCGCGTGTCTTGCCAGATGTTGTCATCAATTTACCAAATAATAAAAAAATGGTGATTGATTCTAAGGTTTCGTTAACGGCATACGAACGCTTTGTAAATAGTGAATACGAAGAAAGAGAACTCAATCTCAAAGAACATTTAATGTCTATCAAACGACATGTAGATCAACTTTCTGCCAAGAAATACGAAGATTTATATGAAATTGAAAGTCCCGATTTTGTCTTAATGTTCATTCCGATAGAACCTGCATTTGCCATTGCCGTCAATGAAGATTCAACCTTATACAGCAAAGCATTTGAGAAAAATATCGTCATTGTAACGCCGACAACTTTATTGGCTACATTACGTACGATTGATACGATGTGGAATAACGAAAAACAGCAGCGAAACGCGATTGAAATTGCACGACAAGCTGGTTCATTGTATGATAAATTTGAAGGTTTTATGAACGATCTTATCGGAATTGGTAAAAAGATTGACGCTACAAAATCTGATTATTCTGCTGCAATGAACAAACTGTTTGAAGGACGTGGAAACATCATTAAAAGCATCGAAAAGATTAAGAAAATGGGCGCTAAAGCCAAAAAGTCTCTTCCAGAATCTATTTTAAAACGTGCCGAAAGTGAAATTGAAGCCGAACAACTGAGAGAAGCACAAGACGAAGAACCGAGAAGGTTGTTGTAGTTGTTTTTTGAGCCTTGGAATTGAAAGTACTTCAAAGCGCTTCTCGATACAATTTTTCTTCATTCCATTACGAAAAATCACTCGAAGAGACGTTTTAAATAAGGTTTAATAGTAAGCAAGAGTCTTCTTTAAATATACAGTCATTGAAAAAGAAACAAATTAGCATTTTAGGTTGTGGATGGTTAGGATTGCCTTTGGCAAAGAACTTCATTACACAAAAATATGTCGTAAAAGGTGCTACCACTTCTGTTGAAAAAGTAGAAACTTTGCAGAAAGCTGGAATTCAACCATTTGTTTTTAAATTAGGAACTACCGACGATCCAAAAGTATATGCTGATTTTCTAGCGAATAGTGATGTCATCGTGATTAATTTTCCTCCGAAACGCGTTTCAAATGTTGTTGAAACCTATCAAAAACAAATACGAGAAATTTTACCCTTTATCAACGAAACGCAGAAGGTAATTTTTGTGAGTTCTACTTCTGTCTATCAAAATACAAACGATTGGGTTACAGAAACATTGGAGAATCAACCTGAAAAGGAATCTGGAAAAGCAGTTTTAGCCGTTGAGAATATTCTAAAAACACATTTACAAGATCGATTGACGATTCTGCGTTTTGCGGGACTTTATGGATATGACAGAGTTCCTGGTCGTTTTTTTGCGAATAAAACAGATATTCCCAACGGAAAAGCACCAATTAATATGATTCATCAAGATGATTGTATTGGATTGATCAATGCGATTATAGAAAAAAATGTTTGGGGGGAAATTATCAATGGTTGTTCGGACGCACATCCGCTTCGCGAAGTATTTTATGTGCTAGCTGCGAAAAAACAAGGATTGGTTCCTCCTGAATTTAAAGATTCAGATTTCGTTTCTTTCAAAAAAATAGCGAATACAAAAAGTAAAGAATTGCTCGGTTATACGTATACATATCCTGATCCGATGGTGTTTGTGTGTTGATCTGTTTGTTTGTTTGTTTGTTTGTCAATTTGATAATAAAAGCTTCAAACAAAATCCAAATGTGCTATGAAACAATCTAAGAGCGCAAAGGATCTAAGAGGCGAAGCTCATCCAAAAGTGTTAGCGATCTTCAAAATACTTCTCGATACAAATTTGTTCCACAAATTAACTCGAAGTGACGGCATGTAATTTAAAGTCCAATAGTTTCTTTCAGCGAAGTAATTCAACATTTAAAA
>NZ_JBGCDL010000415.1:0-5495 GCF_045105435.1 Kordia sp.
AAATAACGTCTTGGATCTTTTTCAAAATTTCTCACAAATAACGTATCTACATAATCTGATTCCGGGTCGCCTTCAGGATAGTCACCACGATCCAATTTTGTTGTTATTGTATACAGAAGCGTATCGTTACTATACCTATACTCGTATAGCTGCTTTAACCTTGTATATTCCTCTTTCATGGGATATCCTTCGCGGTTATAAGTTATCATAATAGAATAGTCAGTATCGTAGTCTTTATAAATTTTGGAAGTCTTAATACCTTTATCTGGAAAACAGATATCTATTCGTTGAGTTTCGGTAGCGCAGCTTAGAAGGCAACAACATAAAAGTGCGTATATGTATTTCATTTTTGATTTTTAAATTTAATAATGTTCTAATGCTCGTATTTCTATAGTAGTACTACCATCATTCAATCTTTCTGTGCGTTCAATCCAATGTCCATGACTGTCAAATTTATAATTTATATAATTTGACACTACAATTGTTTCTTTTTTACCTTCATAATAAATAGCGATCACTTTGCTGTAAATCCCATCTTTTTTAAACATTTCTATATCTTGAATTTTCCCGTATTCATCAGATACAATTAAAGATTCTTTTCTGCAATCAACAGATGTAAATTCTATACGAGTACCAGATGTGCTCTCTAGTTCAAGAAAAAGATATCTTCTTGGGTCTTTTTGATGTTTGGTTACAAATAGCGTATCTACAGAACTTGAATCTAACTCACCTTCAGTATAAGTATCTCGATCTAGATTTGTGACAATAGTGTACTGTAGTGTATCATTGCTATACACATGATCATACACTTTTTTTGCTTCACTATGTTCTGCTCTTATAGGAACTCCTTCTTCATTATATTCTGTCAGCCTATAGTTTTCGGGATTGTATTCAACATACTCTTTTGCTGTTTTAATGCCTTTGTCGGGATAACAAATATCTATTCGTTGAGTTTCGGTAGCGCAGCTTAACAAGCAGCATAGTATTATAAATAAGCCGAGATATCGCATTGCGTTTCTATTTTAGTATTTTTTAAATGCAACTTTGGAAGTAGGTTCGTTGTTGAATTGTATGTGCGTGATTGGAATTCGCTTCTCTCCTATTTGTTCTCGTAAATCATTCACTTCAAAATCGTAACTCAGTGTGAATTTACAATTACACGAACATTCTCTCCCAAAAGATTGATAAATTATATTCAATGTACTTTTATTTACAAGTTCAGCTTCACATAAAAATTCAGAACAACAGTTTTCAACTACAGTAAATGTAATCAGAAATCCATCATCCGTATATTTAATTGATTTGATTTTTTTATCATCATTTGGATCTTGCGTTCCATCTCCTGATTCTTCACAATCTGGCACTTCTATTTTTTTCAACCAATAACCATCATATCGCAAATATCGAAGTTTAACGCTTTCTGTAAAAACCTGACTTCCTTTTGGCGCAATAACGGGCAATTTCTCCATTGCTTTTTCCACAATACGCGTCGTATCTATTGTTATTGTATTTTGTGTTTCCGTAGCTTCTGTTTTTGTAACTTCTTTTACGTTCGATTCACAACTTAACAAACAGCATATAACGATTATATATAAAATGAACTTCATGCATTTTGTGTTTGTTTATTCATAATATTCAATCTCAAAAGTGGTTTCTTTGTGCAGTATTTTTTCACCGCCAATATAATAAAATGATCGAATGGAACTCGGATTTCCTTTTTCGTCATATAAATATTCATATTCAATATCGAGCGAAACCAAATCTCCCTTTTGGTAAAAAACCAAAGTTCCGACCACAAAATACATCCGATCATTTTCATCATAAGTGACCGTGTAGCTTTCTTTTTCTTCTCCTTTTGTTCTATAATAAGATGTTATTTTATTCGTTTTTGAATATTGAAATGTTCCAGTTTGAATGCTGTCATTCATTTCCACTTTAGGGAATTCTGAATATTTTTGTTTGTCGATCGGAAGTGCTGTTTCGTAATAATCAAACAAATACCGTGTGTATTCCGTTTGAAACTTCGCTAATTGCTGATTGGCAGTATAGGTATACGATTTTTTGTAAATATCTATGACTTCTCCAAATTTATCATAGACCATTTTTCGTGCAGGCAAGTCGTTTTTAAAATAGACTTTTTCTAAAAATTTATCTTCAAACTGCGAACGCATATACATTACGGAATCATCTTCATCACTATATTCTTCCATAATTAAACTTTCAAACATTCTAATTTCGTTCAATCGCTCTTTTGCATCATACGCATACGAAATGCTATCATTATTAGTATAAAAAGCGACTAACTTATCATTTGTATACACATACCGATCGTCTCCTTTTTGATCGCCTGCATAATACACATCTTCGGGCAATTCTTCTTTGATTATTTTGATTGTAATATTGCCTTCTTTTTGAATTTCAGCTTTTGGAGCTACTAAATGATTTATTTCCTCTTTAGCATCTTCAATTCCATAGGTATACGTTCTTGTAATAGTTTTAGCAAGTTTTCCACTTTTATTTAGCAATAATGTCACTTTCTCCGTACTTGCTTCGTCATAGCCTTGTTCAAATTGTTTAAACGTTCGCACGACCTTTTTCACCTTTCCGTTGTATTTGGTAGGATCAGAAATACGTTCGTTGTCCAAAAACGCATAAAAAGTATTTTCGGGTGAAATTAGTGTCGGTTTGGGAAATTCCTGTGCGTATACATTCGCGAAAGCGAAACATAAAATAATTACAATATAGTTTTTCATATTCATAATAACGATTACTGATTAAGATCGGTATTTATCTGTTAGTTTTTATTTTTTTGTTGCTGAATAAATTTGGCTGTTCTTTTACGTTGTTCTTCTAAATTCCAATCAAAATCAAAGCGTCTTTTTAAAAATATAGCAATTGGTTCTAATCCAATCGCTGCTCTTCTTTTATCAATATTTGCTGGATCGTGTACTGGCCAAACATTAAAACTTTTCGTTTCTGCGTAGTATTTCATTTGTCCGCCATACAATTGCAATTCTCCTTTTTCGGTTGCAATTCTATCTACTGCTCGCACCAAAAAACGTGCCTCTAATTTTTTATCCTTTACAGCTTGTTGCATCATCGGAAGATATTTTTCACGAACAGCATTATCAGCATGTTGAAGTACATTACAAATCGTTAAATTTCCACGTTCGCCAGCTATTTCCTTGCTTGGCCATCCATAAGTATCTAATAATAATCTCACTTTTTGTTCATTAACAACATGATTCTTTCTATAGAGTTCTTGATATTTTTTATATGCTTCCGATTGATCTCCATAGCGTTTCATAGCAGCATCTCGTTGTCGTATGGGAGTTTGTTCAGTTTCCCATATCGTATCTAAAATAGCTTCTATGTTTTTAGAAGCATCTTGACCCAAACAAAAAGTTAGGTTTAAAAGAAAGAATAGTACTATATATTTCATGAGTTTGGTAACATCGGTTCATTTTGTTAAAGCTAAAAGAATCTGCATTCAAATCAAAATCTAAATGAAATCAAAAAAAATAAGTTCCCTAATTCACAAAGTACGTTCCCTAATTCATTATTGTATCTTTAACAAGGTTTATAGTTATTTGCTTCACCAACCGAATTTAAAGATCCATGCGAAAAATATACATACTCAGCCTTTTTACTTTTTTATGCGTACAACTAAGTATTGCACAATATGATTATGATAAAAAGTGGCAAAAAGTAGAAAATTTAGAATTGGAAGGAAAATTTGCTTCTGCCCAAAAAGTAGTAGAACGCATTTATAAAGAAGCAAATACAACGCAACAAACAGAACAAATTGTAAAAAGTTTTATATACCGTGCTAAGTTTGCTTTATTCCTTACGGAAGATTCGGAAGTTGCTGTATTGCAAAGTCTTCGCGCAGAAATAGACAAGCAAGCATTTCCGACAAATGCCATTTTAGAAAACATGTATGCGCGCTTATTAACGCAATATGTGCGAAAGTATCAATACAAAATCCGCTCGCGCTCGGAAGTCGTTTCTCAAACAATTTCAAATGATGTTAGTTTATGGGACATAAAAACGTTTGTGATCGAAATTCACAAGCATTTTCAAAATTCTATCGCTCGTGAAGATGCACTTTTACAGCTTCCTGTGGAAAAGTACATGATGCTTTTAGAAGGAAAAGCAACGATGAACATATACCGCGCTACTTTGTATGAAATTTTAGCACACAATGCGCTCAACTTTTATAAATCAGGAATTCCGTATTCATATCCAGATGCTGAAAATTATATATTTTCTGACAAAGATTTTACACTCACAAAAATATTTATACAGCAAAATTATGAAGCAAATACGCAACAAGTATTTGGCGTAACCAATGCATTGCGACTGTTTCAAAAGCTAGAAAAAATTGCGCTAAAAAATAAAAATGCACATGTAGATGTTGTGCTACAACGCTTTGAGTTTTTGTATAAACAAACCGTTTTAGGGATACCACAAAGTAATTCGTTTTACATCAAAGCATTGCTGCAATTGGCAAAACAATACAAGGACAATCCGTTGGAAGCGTTGATCAATTTTCAACTTGCCGATCATTATTTGGACATTTCAAAGTTTCCGCATTACACTTCTCAAAAAAAAACAAAAGAATTTCGCGCACTTGCCATGGCACTCACCAAAGAAATGGCTGCCAAATATCCAAACTCGGAAGGCGGAATTAAATGTCAATTTCTTCAACGAAAAATTGAAGCAAAAAAAATCAAATTCACTACCGAACAGTTTAGTGTGCCAAACCGACCAACATTAGCAAGTATAAAGGTTAAAAATGTTGACACCTTATTTTTAAAAGCGTATCGTGTTCCTCACACGTTTTTGGAAAATGAAAAGTATGCTACGCGCGATTCTTTGATTGGCAATTATATCAAACACAAAAAAGCGGTACTTAGTAAAAGTTACCAAACCAAAATTCCGAAAGATTATTTTGAACACACGACCGAAATTGCAATTCCTGCACTTCCAAAAGGCAAGTATTTAATTACACTTTCCGACACGAACGAAGGAAATACGTCCACAGGAATTTTCGCGTTCAATTTCCTTCAAAAAACAACTCTTTCAGAACTCGTTACCGAATTCAACGACAAACAAATACACACGATATTAAATCGTGCTACAGGAAAACCTATTTACAAAGCACGTATTAAAATTTCTGACAAAAAAAGACTTATCAATCAAGTTGCGCGCACCAATATTTACGGACAAGCAACCATCAACAAACGTGCTCGCTACAGAACTATCAAAAAATATATCACTCACGAAGGCGACACGCTCTATACGCCAGCAGTTTCGTTAAGTCAAAAACGCAACAGTGCAAAGCATGAAGAAGAAGCTTATTGGGAAGCCAAACCATTTGTGTTTACAGACAGAGCTATTTACAGACCTGGACAAACGGTACATTTCAAAACGGTAGTAATTCAGCAAAAAAACGGCGTCAGTTCGGTAGTGCCAAATATATTTTGTGAAGT
>NZ_JBGCDL010000416.1:0-10685 GCF_045105435.1 Kordia sp.
TACTTTGCTCCAAAATATAAAAAAATGGAGTTTAAAAATTTACACAATCAAGTTACACCATTACTAATTGGAAATGTTTGGGATGTGCCAAGTACAAAAACAGCCGAAAAATTAAATTTTCAAGCAATTGGAACTTCAAGCTCAGCAATTGCAACACTTTTAGGATATAATGATGGCGAAGAAATGGAGTTTTCTGAATTGGAATATTTCATAAAACGAATTACACAAAACACAAATTTACCTTTGTCAGTTGATTTGGAATCTGGATATAGCCGTAACCCAAAACAAATTGTTCAGCACATAAAAATACTATCAGAATTAGGAGTTGTTGGAATCAATATTGAAGATAGTATAGTGAACGAAAAACGGATTCTACTAGATGCTAATGACTTTGCAAAGACACTAACAGAAATAAAACAACAGTTAGAAAAAGAAAATATTGATATCTTTATAAACGTTCGAACAGATACATTTATCCTACTTAAAGAAAACGTGATTACAGAAACAAAAAGAAGAATTGAACTGTATCAAAATGCAGGCGCAAATGGAATTTTTATTCCTTGTATTGAAAAAGAAAATGATATAAAAACGATTACTGATTCAACAAGTTTGCCCATTAATGTAATGTGTATGCCGAATCTTCCAAATTTTGAAACGCTAGCAAAATTAGGTGTAAAACGAATAAGTATGGGAAATTTCCTTTTTGACAAGATGTATGGTAACTTTGAAGAAACAGTAAAGAATGTTTTAAGTCAAAACTCTTTTAAATCTATTTTTTAAATGTTGATTACGGATAGCAATAAAATCGAAACGTATTATCAAGCGCTACTAGACAGAAAGCAGAGTTTTGTTGGTATTTTTTTTGTTGGAGTAAAAACGACTTCTATTTTTTGTATTGCGACATGTAGAGCAAGAAAACCAAAACTCAAAAACGTTGAATTTTACACATCATTTAAAGAAGCGTTGGATAATGGATATAGACCTTGTAAAATATGCAAACCAACAGAAAATGCCAATCAAGCACCAGAACAAGTTGAGAAAGCGATTCTATTGGTAAAGGAACATCCAAAAGATAAAATTACGGACTTCCAATTAAGAGAAAAAGGAATTAGTCCGGAAGTAGTGCGTAGATGGTTTAAAAATAGTTATGGTATGACTTTTCAGGCATATCAACGAATGTATAGAATAAACAATGCTTTTCAAGAATTAAAACACGGAAAAAATGCGACACACACGGCTTTTGATTCAGGCTATGAATCGTTAAGTGGATTTAATTACACTTTTAAGAAGCTAGTAGGTAAATCGCCAAAAAATAGTAAAGACAAAAACATAATTCTTATAAACAGACTTACAACACCTTTAGGTCCAATGTTTGTTTGTGCAACTGATACTGGAGTTTGCTTATTGGAATTTGTTGATCGGCAAAAGCTCGAAACAGAATTTAAAGACTTGCAAAAGTTGTTGAATGCAACTATTATTTTGGGTGAGAATGTACACATCAAACAAGCCAAGAAAGAAATAAAAGAATACTTTGAAGGTGAGAGAAAAGTTTTTGACTTAAAACTAGAAACACCAGGAACTGATTTTCAAAATTCTGTATGGAATTGCCTAAATGGAATTGCATACGGTAAAACGCAAACCTATCAACAGCAAGCAGAAAAAATAGGCAATCCAAAAGCTGTAAGAGCAGTTGCTTCTGCAAATGGTTGTAATCGAATTGCTATTATTATACCTTGTCATAGAGTCATTGGAAAAAATGGAAAAATGACTGGATATAGTGGCGGAATTGAACGAAAGAAGTGGTTGATTGAGCATGAACGAAACAACGGAAGCAAATAAAAATGTGCAAAAAGCATAAAAAATCCGCAATATTCATAAGAACATTGCGGATTTTTTTATGTTTTCTAAAAAGTTTCCGCTGCTGCGGGAACAAGTCTAATTGCGTTGCAATCTAAGAGATTCCTGTTTACAGGAGAACGAGTCTAAAAGCGAAAGCGATCTAACATCTAACAGCGGAGCGGTCTAAGAGATTCCTGTCTACACGGGAACGAGTCTAAAAGCATTCACACTGAGCTTGTCGAAGTGAAGCAATCTAAGAGATTCCTGTTTACAGGAGAACGAGTCTAAAAGCGAAAGCGATCTAACATCTAAAAGCGAAAGCGATCTAAGAGATTCCCGTCTACAAGGGAACGAGTCTAATCAAACACTGGTTCAACCGTATATCCTTGCTTTCTCAACAAATTAATAACACCTTGTTCGCCAGGTAAATGCAATGCACCAACACCAATAAAAGCAGGCGCTTCTTTTGCAATTTCTTCAATCAATGGAATCCAATTGCGGTTGCGTTGATCTACCAAACTTTCTTGAAAATCTGCTTCCATACCTTGTTCGGTCATCACAGATAATAAACCTTCTAAATCTTCTGCATTGTAAAATTGGGTCATTTCATCAAAGCTTTTTTTGCTTTCATCCATACCATTATCTGCCATTTCTACTAATGATTTCAATTGTTCTTCATACGGAATATTGTCAAAAACTTTCATTTGATCTTCAATCGTTTCCAAGCCAATTACATCTTCTTTCTGTTCTTTTGCAATCTTCATAAATTCAGTCTCATAAGCTACTCCTTTATCACAAACTGCCATTTTTGAAGTCAAAGTTGCCGTAATTGCAAACGGTTTCATAGTATTGAACATCTTCAAACTCATTCCGACTTGATCATTAAAAAACGCAGATAGCTTTTTATAATCTTCTTCATTCATCAATCCTTCAATAGTTTTGCCTTTTTCCATAAAAATAAGCTTCATCATATTGGCTTGTAATTTAGGATCGGACATATCAATTTCTAATACCAAACGATCTGTTTCATCAAACGCTTTTTTAAGTTTGTCGGTATAATTATAATCACACGTTAAGTGAATAGTTCCGTATAAATAGGATGGTTTTTCAATGCCATTTCCTGAAATTTTCCAAAGTAAAGAGTTTTCTAATTTTGGAACTGTACTACTGCTTGAAGTTGATTTGTAAGAATTACAGCTAATAAATAATGTAAGTACCGTAAGTACTAACAGTGACAATTTTTTATTCATAAATACAATTTAATAATTATGCTAATTTTTGCTAAAGATACTAAAAATAAAAGCGTGTCATTTGAAACTATATCAAAAGTGAATTAGAAATGCTTGTATTAATTTTTTAGTTTTTAGATTAAAAATTCGATATTTGTATTTCACAAAAGCGCAAAGGATTGAGACATTTGTTGAAGCTCCTCGAAGAGAGCGACTGTCGAAAGCCTGACTGTCAACACACTGAACGGAGTAGAAGTGTGATGCAGATGCGCCAAAATATCAAACTATGGGAATGAATAAAAATACAGTATTAGCTTGGGCAACATTGATTATGATATTAGTCGGGCTAGGTTTAATTGCTTTAGGCGCTTTTAGATACGATGAAGTTGCAGGATACGGATTTGCGGCTGTCGGTGTAGGTTTCTTTGCCATTGCATGGGTTTTTAACGCACTAAAAGGTAGAGTATAAACCTAAAAATAACCTAAATAATACACTAAAAGCTTTCGAATATCGGAAGCTTTTTTTTGTGTAAAATTGAAAAATGTAAACGAAAAATTGTAGATTTAACTTCCTAAATATAAAGACAACTCTTTCTATTTAAATGCAATATGATTACATGGAGTTAGAAACACTCATTGAACAATTTCAAAATAAAGACGCAAAGGCTTTTGAATCGTTGTACGAAATGTACAATGAAAGCATTTTTGGTGTCATTAATACAATTGTCAAAAATGAAGCTATTGCTACAGAAGTGTTGCAAGATGTGTTTATAAAAGCATGGAATAAATCGGATGCGTATACCGCCAAAAAAGGACGTTTTTTTACATGGTTGCTCAATATTGCCCGAAATGCTGCAATTGATAAAATCCGATCAAAATCATACAAGAATACACAACAAAACCAAGACATTGATTTTTTCGTACATAGTATTGAGAGCAACGATAACTTAGACCAACAAACCAATGCAATCGGCTTAAAAAAGTATGTAAGCAAACTTGCGGAAAAATGTAAGCAGATTATCAATTTGATATATTTTAAAGGATATACGCAAAAAGAAACTGCAGAAACGCTCGAAATCCCTTTAGGAACTGTAAAAACTAGAAATAGAAACTGTATTAGCGAACTTAGAAAAGCATTAGAAGTATAGATGGATAGTAAGGAATATATAGCATCTGGAATATTGGAACTGTATGTAGCAGGCGCGCTTTCTGAAAAGGAAAACGAAGCAGTACATGCAATGATGCAACAATATCCTGAAGTGATGCAAGAAGTCCTTTCTATTGAAGCTGCTATAGTAAACTTAACTGCGGCAACTGCCACCAAAAATACGACTGGCCTTTTTGATACGATTAAAGAAAAACTACAACTTTCGGATGCTGTACTTAATGAAACGCCTGTAATTCCACTAAAGAAAGAACGTTCTATTTTCCGTTATGCAGGTTGGGCAGCAGCAATTGTATTTGCTACAGGATTGGTATTTTCTCTGTTGTTGAAAAGCGATTTAGAAGCTGAGATAGAACTTGTACGATCGGAACGAGAAGCCTTGAAAAAGCAAATATATCAAGCCAATAGCGATTTAACAGCTGCGAGCGAATTGCTAAATGTATTACGAACCAAAGATATTATTTCGGTGCCACTTGGCGGACAAGCAGTTTCGCCAACTTCGTATGCAAAAGTATATTGGGATAAAAGTTCAAATAATATCTACTTAGATTTACAAGGATTGCCAGATCCGCCAGCGGGGAAAGTATACCAAATTTGGTCCTTAAAATTAGATCCGTTAACACCAACGAGCTTAGGAGTTATTGCAGATTTTACAACGGATACAGACAAAGTGTTTGATTTACAAAACGCGAACGAATCAGAAGCATTCGGAATCACTTTAGAGCCAGCAGGAGGAAGTAAATCGCCAACAATGGAACAATTGTATACGCTTGGTGTTGTGGCTGCTACTCCTTAACTAATTTTTTCATGGTATACTTTTTGTTGCCTTGTGCTAAACTTAGAACCAAAAACCAATGTGCCAGATGAAAAAAGCCAAATTTTTATATCTATTTCTTCTTTCAATATTCTTTTTCATTGGATGTTCTCCAAAGCAAACTAAAATTAAAACTAGCAATTCCAAATACTGCGCAAACGAACTCAGTTTATTGTCAATTTCAGATTCGCTCAAAAAAATAACAATCGATTATTCACTTGAAGAAAAGCCATTACTTAGTTCTATAGAAGAAAAGGTAGGAGAGAATGTGTGTGGAGAACTTGTTAGTTTTGGATTGATTTTAAAAAATGAAGATGTTATAAAAATTCAGTATCAGAAAATATGCGATGATGGAATTATTTTTTGTGGAAGAAAACCTTGGAAGGCAAAAATTTTATTAAATGAACACGGTCTTTTATTGATAGACTATGAACTAAGCTCAATAGATTCTGTAAAACATTGGCTTCATCAAAACTTAATGAATGGTAAAGGTGTAAAATTTAAAGAAACTTCCATACAATGGCAGACCGAAACGCCAAAAGACAGTATTGAAAAGACATTCGCCAATATCATGGATGGATATTTGTTAAAATATGAAGACTTGTCGCAACAACTTTTTTTGAAAAAAATATGCGATTTAGAAACTTCCCAAATAAATATTTTAAAAGAGAAATTATCATTTAAACTACAATTAGAATTAGAAGAACTAATAATCATTCCGCCGCCGCCGCCAATTCAACAAGAATGATTATAAAACAAAAAAGACACTTCATTACAAAGTGCCTTTTTTCAATAAAAACCAATCGCCTAACAAAAGTTAGGACTAAATAGTTCGCCAAAAACTACAATCGTTGTATTTTTTCTGTCATAATTGGACCCACTTCAAAACTACTCTCTAGTAGTTCAGCTTTGATCTCCGAAACCGTTTCTGTATGTCCATTTGCTTTTAAAATTTCAGCAACATGATACATGGCAACAGGTTCAAACGTTTTGTCAATAACATGCTTTTGAATAATGTGTAAAGCTTTCGCTGAATTTCCTTGTAAATGATAACTCCAGGCTAATAAATCATACGATTGCGGTGTAGGGCGTAGTTTGACTTCTTGTTGTGCAATTTTCAATGCTTTCTTTGGATCATTTAATTCTTCCGACAGCACAGAAATCGTATATGAAGTATACATGACACCATATTTTTCATCTTGAACAGCCTTCATAAAAGCGTTGATATTTTCTTCTTTTTTAGCATTTTCTCCCATAAATTCAGCAATCTCAGCTTTCAATAAATAATAATCTGGCGCTTTGTGTTGCAACATGATGGTATTTAAAATTCGCAATGCTTCCGTTGGATTCTTCTCATGCGAAAACACAATCCAGGCAATTCCTTTTTTGGCATACGCATCGTTCGGATCTAATTCCAGCGCTTTCAAATAATGAGCGTACGCATCTTTAATTCTTCCGGTGTGACCGTAAAAATCAGCCAAATTTGTATACGACCATTGTTTCAAAAATTTATTATTTGCGTCTTCAGCTTTCAATTTTGCTTTCTCCATCATTTTAATGGCTGCTAGTAATTTTCCTTCGTGATCGTACCATTTTGACAATCGAATCATCGCATTAAAACTATTTTCATTCTTAAAAATGCTGAGGTACTTTTCGGCTTCTTGAACGTTTCCAAGTTCTAAATGTACATCAAATAACATTTTTTGGGTTGCTTGAAGATTTTCTCCTAAAACTTCCGCTTTTTTCAATAAAGTCAATGCTTCTTTAAAACGGTGTTGTGAAATATAATTACGAACTAAACTTCTTATATATCCTGCATTTTGATACTTTGTACGTTCATTTAAAAGTTCCAAGTGCAAAGCCGCTTCCATTAAATGAGAGATTTCGCCAGTTGCCTTAAACAGCTGAGAATATGCACTTGCAACTTTTGCATGATACGGATATTGATTTGGAGATTTTTCTAATTTGGCAGACCAAAATTTGTGGATTTCAGTTGCGGTTTCTATCGTTTTGTTTTCAGCTACATCTAAATATTGATTGTACGATTGGGCAGCTGTAATTTTTTGTGATGAAGTGGTAGTACAACTCATAACAAGCATACAAACTCCAAGTATTTGAAAGGCGATTTTGGTATTCATTAGGTTGACTTTTTTTAAAAGTTAAACTAACTCCGTTGAAAAGCGGAGTCTTGTAGTATAATTTAATTGTGTTTTTAAGTCCAATTTTTTTATTTTAAAATAGAGAGCATCTAGCGTGATCGTTCAACTAATTAACAGGTTAAATTGTTATAGACTAAATGCTCTCGTAGCAAATCAGATTACCACGGTGAGGCTAAGTATGGAAATGAGGACAAAAAAGGCTTGTCATTAGCGTCCACATGATCATCAGAAAGATTTGGGTTTTCTGTGAAGTCTTCGCCTCCAAAAATTAATAAGAGTTCTACGGTAATTACATCATCTGCCAAAGCACGACCTGTGAGTACGTTTGTTCCGTCAAAAAAAGTGGTCGTTCCATCTAAAGAAACATTTAAAACATCCGTTGCTAACAAACCTGTAAAAGCGGCTGCGTCTTGTCCTAATGCATTTTGATCTCCAGGATTTGCAAATGCTGGACTCAATCCTGTTAAGTTGGTTTGAAACATGCTTTGAAAAGCTGCATTTTGTTGTGATGGAATTGTTACGTTAAAATTATCTTTACTCGCTTGCGAAACAAAAACCGTATTTACGGCTGGTCTTCCCATTTGGTCTTGCTGTGCGAAAGTTCCTGAGAAATCAGGCGTTGTATCCATTATAATTGTATTATCGTCTGAAGCGCAACTCGCCAAGGTAAAAAGGCTGATGAACGCAAGTCCGAATATAGATTGTATAGTTTTCATTGTATTGTTTTTTTGTGTGAATGTTGATTGCTTATTGTTTTCCTTTTGCTTCTGCCCAAACATTGATCGTTCCGGAACCTCCAATTTGTGATTTTGGCACTTCTACTACGATTGATAGTACATTGCTTCCTGCAAACGTATCAGTTCCAGGATCGTTAAAACTGGTTGCGTTTCCTGTGATAATTTCACCGTACTGCGCAAAATCCATAAAGAATGGATCGTCTCTTGGTCCTGCAAAAAATTGCATTCCGTTGTTTGTGGCAGTAATCGCGTTGCTTCCGTATGTAGAAATGTCAACAGAAGATTCTGTTCCAGAAGTCTCAACAACAGAGTTCAATCCTGTAGCACTTGGTGCAACGGGACCAAAGAAATACATTTTTCCATCTCTTGGAATGGCTTGAATCACTAAGTCTTCCACACTATCTCCCGAAGTATCAATATTAATTTCGATCAACGTATTTTCGTCAAAAGAAGCATTTCCGGTTGCTGCCGGACTCAATAATCCTTGTGTGTTTACCACAAACGCAATACTATTTGTATCTTCTCCTTGAAAGGCGTAGAAATCGGTAATATCGGTAGTTGTTCCCTGAATTGCTGGCGCATCAATATGATCTGCTGCTATCAAAAAGAAACTTCCCACCAAAACAATACTTATTCCTAAAATGGTTGTTACTCGTTTCATAATTTTTAAGATTAATTAGATTTTTATTGTATTACGGTTTTATATACGAGAGGAATTTAAGTACGGTTTTTAAAAAATGTATTTTTTTAGAAAAAAGATTGAAATGCTGATGTGTTAGGTGTGTAAATAATTGTTTTTCAATGAATTAGTTAATTTAAAAAAAATGAGTTTTGAAAGTATTTTTAAGCTTTCGCGAATTGTCTTTGAACAAAAATTTTATTTTTTAGTCATTTCACCTTTCAATCTTTCAATCCCAAATTAATATGCGCGAATGCTACGACAATTGTGTATATTTGTGACAAAGCAATTAAATTAAAGATCAATTATGTCAGACGATAAGAAAGTTATCTTTTCAATGAATAGGGTTTCTAAAACCTATCAAAGTACGAACAAACAAGTTTTAAAAGATATATACCTAAGTTTTTTCTATGGAGCTAAAATCGGGATTCTCGGTCTCAACGGTTCTGGTAAATCTACCTTGCTGAAAATTATTGCAGGCGTAGAGAAAAATTACCAAGGAGATGTTACGTTTTCGCCAGGTTACAAAGTGGGTTATTTAGAACAAGAGCCACAACTAGACGAAACTAAAACCGTGATGGAAGTTGTAAAAGAAGGTGTTGCAGAAACGGTTGCCATTCTTGACGAATACAATAAAATTAACGACATGTTTGGTTTGGAAGAAGTATATTCTGATGCAGACAAAATGGACAAGTTGATGGCGCAACAAGCTGACTTGCAAGATAAAATTGATGCTTCTAATGCGTGGGAATTAGATACAAAACTAGAAATTGCCATGGATGCGTTGCGTACGCCAGAGCCAGACAAATTGATTGGAGTACTTTCTGGAGGAGAACGTCGTCGTGTTGCCTTATGTCGCTTGTTATTACAAGAACCAGAAATTTTACTATTAGATGAGCCAACAAACCACTTGGATGCAGAATCTGTACATTGGTTAGAGCATCATTTAGCACAATACAAAGGAACCGTAATCGCGGTAACGCACGATAGATATTTCTTAGATAATGTTGCGGGTTGGATTTTAGAATTGGATAGAGGAGAAGGCATTCCGTGGAAAGGAAACTATTCTTCTTGGTTAGATCAAAAATCGACACGTATGGCGCAAGAAAGCAAAACAGCTTCTAAACGTCAGAAAACATTAGAACGAGAATTGGAATGGGTTCGTCAAGGAGCAAAAGGACGTCAAACAAAGCAAAAAGCACGTTTGAAGAACTATGACAAATTGATGAGTCAAGATCAAAAACAAATGGACGAGAAGTTGGAAATCTACATTCCAAATGGTCCACGTTTAGGAACAAATGTAATTGAAGCTTCAGGCGTTTCTAAAGCGTTTGGTGACAAATTATTATATGAAGATTTAAACTTCAACTTACCACAAGCAGGAATTGTAGGTGTAATTGGTCCGAATGGAGCTGGAAAGACAACCATTTTCAAAATGATTATGGGCGAAGAAGCGGCAGACAAAGGAACGTTTACGGTAGGAGAAACGGCAAAAATCGCGTATGTAGATCAGTCGCATTCAAATATTGATCCAAATAAATCAATTTGGGCAAACTTCTCTGACGAGCAGGAATTGGTCATGATGGGCGGAAAACAAGTAAATTCGAGAGCGTATTTAAGCCGATTCAACTTTGCAGGAAGCGAGCAAAACAAAAAAGTAAATACACTTTCTGGTGGAGAACGCAACCGATTGCATTTAGCCATGACTTTAAAAGAAGAAGGAAATGTATTATTACTGGATGAGCCAACAAACGACTTGGATGTAAACACACTGAGAGCTTTGGAAGAAGGTTTGGAAAACTTTGCTGGTTGTGCCGTTGTAATTTCTCACGACAGGTGGTTTTTAGATCGTATCTGTACACATATCTTAGCTTTTGAAGGCGATTCACAAGTGTATTTCTTTGAAGGAAGCTTCTCAGATTATGAAGAAAACAAAAAGAAACGTTTAGGTGGCGACTTGATGCCGAAGCGTATTAAATATAAGAAGTTGATAAGATAATTACTTTGTCATTCCTGCGAAGGCAGGAATCTATATAATAGAACACTAAAACCCTTGCAATTTG
>NZ_JBGCDL010000417.1:0-6172 GCF_045105435.1 Kordia sp.
GATCTAGTTGCTCCTAAAACAAGAAACAATTGCAAGGCAACTTTATCAATTCTATTTACGCAATTAATGGATGATGAGATCATCACTCATAATTATGTTGAGAAAATCAAGAACGTTAAAAGTAAACCGAAAAAGAACAAATTAATCATAATAAGTTACCGCTTGCAAAAGTAACTCTTCGTGAGTGTAAATATCATCAATTGTTTCAATCTGTATTTTGGTTTCTTTTTTATTTTCGCCAATTATTCCTAAATATTTTTTGCTTCCATTTAGGTGTAATCGACAAAGAGGTTTTCTATTGTTATTATCTAACAAAACACCAAAATAGGATTGTGTGTCTCTAAAGAATATACGAGTATGTTCTATTTTTCTTCTTAGTATGGCAACTACAATTTTAAATCCATCCAACTCTTCTTCCGTAGTATTGATTTTACTTACTTCGACTTCTTCTATGTTATCTTCATTTTGCTGTTCAGTTTCTTTATTAAGTGCGCTTTGTAATCTATCGTTTACTTTGTCACTTATTAACTGATTAATGGCTTTATGAACTAGTTCGCTAAATTGTTCCATCACACGTTCTGTCAATCTTCCGCTATATACTTTGGAGGCAAAAAACCTAGTGAATTCAGGACTAGATTTCGTGAGTTCACTACTAAAAACCTTTTTGATTTCTTTGGTATATTTCAAAGAACTTGCATTGTTTAAGATTTTAGTAACATCAAAGTTTGATTTATGAAATTTTGATATTTCATTGACTATAGAGTCTTTTAAATGTGTAATTGTAAATTCTAAAAATGGTTTATTGTCCATTTTATTTTTCTCTTCCAAATCAGTGTAAAAACGATATTCAATACCATTTGTCAATAATGCAAATCTTGATTTGGATGCGTGGAAATATCGAATTAATTGTGAACTATGTGTATCTAAACTTTCCACCCAATGTTTACATTCTATAATAAGAATTGGTATATTATCTTGAAAAATTGCGTAATCAACTTTCTCTCCTTTTTTTAAACCTACATCCGCAGTAAATTCTGGAACGACTTCAGTGGGATTAAAAATATCATATCCTAGCAGATTAATGAACGGCAATACAAAAGCTGTTTTTGTTGCTTCTTCCGTGAGTATTTGCTCTTTCATTAAATCTATTTTTTCAGAAAGCTCTTTTAATTTACTTTGTACGTCCATGATTGAATTACTTGTTTATTTGATTTTTATTTATGATGTAGATAACACCTTTTATCTATATTTTTAGTTTGATTTTGACAACGTTCACCCGATTTCTTTTTTCCTCTACATTGTGAAGCGGTTTTCCTTTTATTAGTTTTAGGTTTTTCGGGTGATTTAGCACGCTCTTTATTTTCAACTGACTTACTAGAAATATTTTTTGTTGTGGACTTACAAATTTCACATGCAGTAAACCCTAAACTTTCGGCTTTTTTTATAGTAAATTCTTTGCGCGAATCTTTTAAATATTTACAACTTGACTTATGGTATTTACTTCCCGATTTTGTGGTGTAAACAGTTTGTGAAATAACACTAGAAGAGACTAGAAATATGACTATTAATACAACAATGTTTTTCATGATCTTATTTTAGGAATTTTTGTTTTGTGAAAAATTTATATATTTTAAAATCCTTTTTTATTGTAACTAGTTTAAAGACTTTCAATTTCAATTTGGACACCTCCAATAACTCTTATTTCCTTTGCTTGCATTGTTACTCCAATGCAATGGTTGTAAGTTACTGAGGTAATCACTTCCTCCATTTGAAACTGCTTTGATATGATCAATTTCCCAACCGTAAGTTGAATTTCTATTTCCATATTCAGACCATTTAATTACTTTTCCACATTTATCTTTTCTCCATGTGAGAGAAGATTTACCGTTAATTCTTTTTCCTTTTCTCCAAACACTTAACTTTTGAGTAACTGACCAGCTACCGCCTGTTTGATTTGTATTTGACTTTCTTGGCATAACAGTATCTTTTTTTAAATTTATACTGATACAAACTTAAAATGACTGATGATTTTATCCTTGTGAAAATCCACGATAGCAAAAAAATAAAGTAGTATTGAAGTATTAAATAAGATCTAAGCTTTGTGCTAAGTATATGAGCTGTGAAGTAGTATTTGCATTAAAGTTATCGCGAAGTCTGCTTAAACGATCTTCAACTGAGCGCCTGCTATTAGGACTGATACCTTTTGATTTAAAATAATCTGCAATTTCATCTTGCTTTAAACCACGAGCAACTAATTGAAGTAGTTGTTTTTCGTAATCATCTAATTGAAAAACATTTTTTTGATGTAACGTAGCGCTTGAAATTGGACATAGATACTTTTTATCTTCTTGAACAACTTCAATTGCCTTGAGAAGTTCCTTTGTACCGTTTAATCCTTTACATACATAACCATCAATACCTATTTCATTGGTTAGATGATTAATTACTGTTTGTTGGTTGTTAACTGAAAACGCAATAACCTTTATAGTTTGTTGCAACTTTTTTGCTTCTGCAATGAGTACTTCTCCTGTAGTAATTTTTGGATTTGGAACATTGGACACAAAAGATAGATCACTGATTAACAAGTCAAAAGGTTGTTTATGATGAAGTCCGTTTTTAATCTTTAAAATTGCACCATCACATGATTGAGATGATTCAACTGTTTCTATTCCTATTTCTTTCAACTTAAATACTAAACCAATATTACTACTGTCGGTATCTTCTGCAACTAAAACTTTTTTGAACTTCATAAGGCTATTGAATAAATCGTATTTCGGCTTTAAATCCATTTTTAGGACTTGTCTCAAAAGTAATAGTTCCATTAATTTCGGCTATGCGGTTTTCCACATTTGCCAAACCATTTTTTAATAAAGTATTCGCTTTGGTAGCACCTTTACCATTATCTACATACTTGATAATGATATTCTTTTTTATTTTTGTAAACGTAATACCTACCAACGAAGCTTCACTATGTTTTTTCATATTGGTTAGCAGTTCTTGTAGCACTCTGTAAACCTGTTCCTTTTTTAATTTAGATGCAGAATCCCAAAAATCTATAGCAATTTCATTTGTTACTATTTTAGTTGAATCACTTCCAAAAGAATTTAGCAAGGATAGTAATTCATCGTGATATCCTTTATCTGTATCTATAGTTGTATATGTTTTGGAAATGTCTCTCGCTTTGACATAAATATCATTCAATCCATTTAAAATTTGCAGTCCTTCTTTTTCTATTAAAGAAGCTGGATTTGTTTGTATTTGATTCATTAAATAAAAAATATCATTTCCTAGTTCGTCATGTACTTTTTTGGAAAGATTGCGTTCTGTTTTATGAATTTGAGTTAGTGTATGTCGTTTGTTTCGATTGCGTTGGAGTATGATAAGGAAAATGGCTGATATAAAGATTAATCCACCTAAAAACGCAAATAGTAAGGCTTTACGTTCTTGTTGCTTTGTCTTTATCGTTTCTTCTAAGATTGCTCTTTCAAATTTATTAGAAAAATCATATTGCAGCATTGCAGACTTATTATTTTCAAATGCCCTAATTCTATATAGACTATCACTTAATCTTTTATATTCTCTTACTTTTGAATCTGGATGAAACTCCATTATCATTCCTAATCCTTTTTCTTCAAAAACAGGTGTTTTTATTTTCAAGCTAAGATCATACGCTTTATTAGCATAAAGTTTTGACATTGAATCATTTTGTTGATCTTTATAATACATCATCAACTTTTGATAGCTTGCAAAAATATCTGTATCCATTTCAGCATCTTCACGAAGTTTCAACCCTCTTTTTATAAATTCTAAACCTAAAGAATTACTACCTAATTTAGTATATACATACCCTAAATTATCTAAAATTCTAGCTTGTTCGAGTGTATCTTTAAATCTAGGAAAAAGGCTATATGCATTTACTAGTTCTTTTTTAGCATTTTCATACTCTTCAAATTCTCTGTAAATATTGGACTTATTATTAAAGATTACAGCACTATCTTGAGTAGAACTAGCATTTTCTAATGCCCTATTATATAATTCAATTGCTTTCTCTTTATTTTCTTGCTCTCTATAAATATTCCCTAATAAATTTAAAACAGATTTTTGATATTGTATTTTAGAACTAGAATCAGAAAGTAAATCAATTTCTTTAAGAATAGTGACTAAAAGATTTTCTGCTTCTATAAAGTTTCCCAAGTTTTTCTCAATACTAGCAAGATTATATTTAAAATAAAGAGTGTAAGGGTTTCCTTTTTCAATAGTTTTAAGTTTCGCTTCAAAAAAGGTTTTTGCATTTAAAAGATCACTAACATTTTTAAAATTTTGTACTTTCTCCACGTAATAAGGAATACTATCATTTTTTCTTTGTCCGAGTAAGTTTTGACTTCCAAAAAAGAAAATAATAATTAAAAAAAAGAGGAATGAATTTGTCATATTTTTCATTCCTCTAAAATACTAAATTATTACATTAATCTCCTAATCCATTTCCTGGTGGCGGTGGCGGTGGCGGAGGTGGTGGTGGCAATTCTCCTTCATCACCACAACACGCTTCTATTTCATCTGTTTCATCTGTTTCATCTAATACCTCTGGAGTACATGATTGAAATCCTAAAATGTGGAAAACCACAAGTAAAACTAAATATATTTTCTTCATTTTGTTGAATTAAAAATTTGACAATAGTGTGGCTGTCTGAAGTTGATTTTCAGATATGTATTGTATACAAACCACACGTTAAAAATTGGAGACGTCTCTCCATTGTTTTGGGAAGTAGAAGTGAAAACTAAAGAAGTCTAAACTTCCCTTTTTAGAAACAACTTTAGTTCTCAACTTCATGTAGCGTTTAATCCGCAAACCTCATTACGGTTGAGGTCATTTTTTAAACTCTGAAGCAAATGAACAAACAAAATGAGACAAAACAGTCAACACGAATTACTCAATATTTAAACAGATATGTATACACATTGATGAAGACAACATGTGTAACTCATGTTGGACTTATGATAAATACTAAACATTGACTTTTATGAAAGAAATTCTATTTCGACAAGCGTTTAACAAAGCGAAACAACAGAGTGGGAAAAACAGTAAAAACGGAGTCTCATCACATTTAGAAAGTGTGTTTGCAATGAAACTCAACTTTCAAACAAGCAAGGTGACTTTTTCAAGATACTATGAACAATTCATGGAGGGAAAAGCTGGAAAAATTATGAATCCAAGTACTGGATTACTGGACAAACTTGCCGAATATATAGGCTATAATAGTTATGAAGATTTTGTAACTCAAATAGATGAAAAAGATACTCCAACCAGAGTAGGTTTTTTAAAGTTTGTTAAGAAAAGTAAATGGTTCATTCTAATTATTTTATTGGCTTTAGTCATTGTCTTTATAATTATAAAATTGAATAAACAACGATGGATGGTTTGGAATGTAACACACTATGAAGAAGTACAATTTGATTTAGAAAAATATGAATTAGGGCAACTAAAATTATACAAAGAGGAAAGAATAAAAAACTTCAAAAAAATTGAAGTTGATTGCCAAACAGAATATAAAAACCTAGATGGTACTACAAAAATTTGGTATGGTAAAAATCATAAAAAGGAACTACAATATTTTACTTCTTTAGGATTACATCCAGAAACAGGAAAGTCATTAAAAGAAATTACTCCTCACATGATTAACAAGCATATCTGCCCAAAAGATTCTGTAAACTTAAATAATAAATAATAATAACCATTCTATTATGAAAAATAATGATATTAAAAGTACTCTAATTATTTTAGGCATCTTATCCTTATGTGTTGCAGGATATTTCTTTTATGATTCTTTTCATTATATGCTTTATCAAGATAATAATTATTCTTTTAGTTCTGGTTATACTGGAATGGATAAAAAATTTGTAGGAGGAGATGCTTACAATTTTATTATTGCTGGAACGTATTCTACAACAATAATGTTACGATCGGTAGTTTTTACAATTCTTGGATGTGTGTTTCTATTATTAGGAAAATGAAATAGTTCCTTTGCAATTCTCTAAATAAAACTTTTACATTCAAAAGTTGCTTTCAAATTGTATTTTTACGTGAGGAATCACAAGGATGTATTCAGTAGCTACACCATCATCGTCGTTGTGAACTGCTTTCATTTTGTAATTTTACGTGAGCAATCACAAG
>NZ_JBGCDL010000418.1:0-5033 GCF_045105435.1 Kordia sp.
CGAATAACGAATTGACACTTCGACAAGCTCAGAGTAAACAAACAATAAATGAAAAAATACATATACATACTAATCGCTGTCATTACGATAACAAGCTGTAAAACAGAAGTAAAAAAGCGAGTTGGCAAATTGCAAATTGTAACGACGACGACTATGATTACCGATATGGTCAAAAATGTTGGTGGTGATGTTGTGCAAGTAAAAGGTTTGATGGGAAGTGGCGTAGATCCACATTTGTACAAAGCAAGTGCAGGAGACGTAAGCAGGTTATCTAATGCTGATGTAATTATTTATAGCGGATTACATTTGGAAGGAAAACTGGAAGATATTTTTGAAAAATTGCGCAAGCAACAAAAGAAAACTATTGCAGTTTCTGATGCTATCGATAAAAAAGGACTGATTGGCTCCGAATATTTTGCTTCGAACTATGATCCGCATATTTGGTTTCACATTGGATATTGGAAAGAAGCAACACAATTCGTAATTGATGAACTTAAAAAGTTAGATCCGAAAAATGCTGAAAGCTTTGAAACTAACGGACAAGCATATATTGCAAGATTAGAAGCGTTGGCAACTGAAATTGCACTCACTATTGAAACCTTACCTAAAGAAAAGCGAATTTTAGTCACAGCGCACGATGCGTTTAATTATTTTGGAAAATTACACAATTTTGAAGTCGTTGGTTTGCAAGGATTATCAACAGCAACCGAAGCTGGTGTACAAGATGTGCAAAAGCTTGCAACTTTTATTATTGAAAAAAAGGTAAAAGCGGTTTTTGTAGAAAGTTCAGTACCAAAACGTACTATTGAAGCATTGCAAGCTTCCGTAAAAGCAAGCGGACATGAAGTTGTAATTGGCGGAACATTATATTCAGACGCTTTAGGAAATGCAGGAACTGTAGAAGGAACCTACATAGGAATGTACAAATACAATGTACAAACGATTGTGGATGCCTTGAAGTAGGCTTTTTTAATTATAAATTATAAATGTTGAATTATAAATTGAGAAAATGAACTTCAAAACGTCACTTCGAGTGGCGAATCTGTGATTCGTTGTATCGAGAAGTACTTTGGATCCATAGCGAATCAAAGATTCTCGACTGCGCTCGAATTGACAAATTAATAGAAAGACAAAGTTTACGTTTCAAATTGACAAATTGACAAAAAACAAATAAACACTTCGACAAGCTCAGTGTAAACAATAAAAAAATGAAAGAAAAATACGCCATTACGGTAGATGATCTTACCGTTGCATACAATTACAAACCAGTACTTTGGGATATTGATTTAGCAATCCCTGAAAGTGTATTGATGTGTATTGTAGGACCAAATGGCGCAGGAAAATCTACGTTGATCAAAGCAATTTTAGGCATTATAAAACCGATTGCAGGAACAGTTTCTATTTATGGAAAACCGTATGCAAAACAGCGTTCGTTGGTAGCGTATGTTCCGCAAAAAGGAAGTGTAGATTGGGATTTTCCAACAACGGCGTTAGATGTTGTAATGATGGGAACGTACGGAAGTCTCGGCTGGATTAAACGTCCTGGGCAAAAAGAAAAGAAAGCCGCTTTGGAAGCGTTAGAAAAAGTAGGAATGTTGCCTTTTAAAAACAGACAAATAAGTCAACTTTCAGGCGGACAACAACAACGAATTTTCTTAGCGAGAGCCTTAGTGCAAGATGCTTCTATCTACTTTATGGACGAACCTTTTCAAGGTGTAGATGCCACTACCGAAAAAGCAATTATCAATATCTTAAAAGAACTCCGAAAAGCAGGAAAAACAGTTGTTGTAGTGCATCACGATTTGCAAACCGTTCCAGAATATTTTGATTGGGTAACGTTTCTCAATGTGAAAAAAATTGCCACAGGTCCTGTAAAAGATATTTTTAATGATGATAACTTGACCAAAACCTACGGAATTAACTATAAAGTAAGTGTTCAAGAGTAAAAAACAACTAAAAAGTAAGAAACCATAGATTTTCAAGGATACATAGAACTTATTTTTTCCAACTATACGGCGCGCGTTGTGATGTTAGGAACGGCAATATTGGGTGCTATTTGCGGTATGTTGGGAAGTTTTGCCGTATTGCGAAAACAAAGTTTGTTGGGTGATGCCATTTCGCATGCTGCCTTACCAGGAATTGCCATTGCATTTTTGATAACTGGCGTAAAAGACAGTAATTTATTCTTACTTGGCGCTTTAATAAGCGGATTAATTGGTACATTTTGGATTCGTAGTATCACGAAAAGTACGCACTTAAAATCAGATACGGCTTTAGGACTCACGCTTTCCTTATTTTTCGGATTTGGAATGTTGCTTTTAACCTTCATTCAAAAACAGCCGAATGCCAGTCAAGCTGGATTGGACACATATTTATTCGGGCAAGCCGCAACTTTATTAGTAAAAGATGTGTGGCTTATTGCCATTGTTGGCGCAATTGCATTGCTTATTTTATTAGTTTTTTGGAAAGAATTCAAAATCTTACTATTTGATGAAGATTATACCAAAACGCTCGGTTTCAATACACGTTTCATTGACATATTAATCACCACATTTATTGTAATAACGATTGTGTTAGGTTTGCAAACAGTTGGTGTTATTTTGATGAGTGCCATGTTGTTAGCGCCAGCTGCAGCAGCACGACAATGGACAAATAGTTTGGGGAAAATGGTCATATTGGCTGCTGTATTTGGAGCATTTTCAGGTGTTTTTGGTACAGGAATTAGTACCGTTGTCGGGAATTTATCTACAGGTCCCGTAATTGTATTGGTGGCATCAAGTTTTGTGTTGCTTTCCTTTATATTTTCACCCAAAAGAGGTTTGTTATTTAGAGAAATTCGCTTCCGAAAAAACAGAAATAATATCAAAATGCAAAAAACTTTGGCGTTTATGTATGAAATTGCCAAAACACACGAAAATATCTCGCATCCACATGCGATTAAAATATTAAACGGTTTTCAAGGATTTTCCAAGCGTTCATTGCAGGAACTCGTTGATCTAAATTATGTGCAAATAAATGGACAACAATGGTCAATGACACAAGAAGGCTACAAAACAGCCGCTAATTTGTACAACCAACAAGTAGAAGATATTCATGGATAGCGCGCAAATCACCATACAAATTGTTGTAACGTTAGTTGCCATTGCTTGTGCCATTCCAGGCACGTTTTTGGTATTGCGAAAAATGTCGCTCATCAGTGATGCTATAAGTCATTCCATCTTATTAGGAATTGTAATTGGGTTTTTTATTGTGGAAGATACTTCTTCACCATTATTGATTATTTTAGCGGCGTTGGCAGGAGTTGTCACGGTAATTTTAGTCGAATTCATCCAAAAAACAGGACTTGTCAAAGAAGATACCGCAATTGGATTGGTGTTTCCCGCATTGTTTAGTATTGGAGTCATTCTGATTTCTAAAAATGCCAATGATGTACACTTAGACATCGATTCTGTTATGGTTGGTGATTTAAGTTTTGTTGCGTTTGATAACATACTAATCAACTGTCAAGAAGGTGTTGCAGATTCCTGTATCAACTTAGGTCCGAAAGCCATTTGGATTATTGGAACTATTTTAATTATCACTTTAATTTTATTGTTTGCTTTTTTCAAAGAATTAAAAGTCAGTACGTTTGATGCTGGTTTGGCAGCCGCTTTAGGATTTTCGCCAGTAATTATGCATTACGGATTAATGACTGTTTCATCCGTTACTATTGTTGGTGCTTTTGATGCTGTTGGTCCAATATTGGTCGTCGCATTAATGATTGCGCCCGCAGCAACCGCGTATTTATTTACCAAAGACTTAAAGAAAATGCTCTTGCTTTCCTGCTTTTTTGGCGTCATTGCATCCATAGCAGGATTTTGGTTGGCACATATTTTAGATGCGTCTATTTCCGGATCCATGACAACAGTGTTGGCTATTTTATTTTTGTTGGTATTTGAACCCATCATCATGTCAATTTTAGTAAGTATTGCAACAGGAACAAGCATTATTTTTTACCAATATTACGAATTCCTTGTAGCAAATAATCCTAGTTTTGAACTTTCGCTATTTGGTGAAAAAATACGTGAGGTATTTTCAAATTTTGTCTTTATAGATTACTTCTATATCTTTCTCATTACAATCGTATTGGCAACTGTTTTAATCTATATTTTGCCAAAAAGAGGTCTAATTTACGGCTATTACAAAGTGCGACAACAAAAGACAGAAATCATGTTGTTGGTATTTTTATTACATATTAGAAACCATGCAGAAGAAAGCGAACGTCATGTAAAACACCTAAATGAACACATTAATTGGCAACGATTACGTTCACAATCAATTGTGGCATTAGCGGAAAAAAATAATATGATTATTGTTACGGATCAAATTATTTCTCTGACTGAAAAAGGAGAAGATTTCACCGAAAAAGCCATCGATTATATCATCACAAATAAAGATACCGAAATAGAAGAAATGAAAGATGATTTCTTTTTATTTAGAGGATAAACGCATTTATTATTATGAATATTGTAAAAATACTTTGGTACATATTTCTTGCATTTTTTTATGCAGAAGAAGAACCAACGCCAATGCCAGAAGAACCATTTCCAATCATCATACAAAAAAGCCAGATGGAGTGCGGTCCTACATGCTTGCAAATGATAAGCAAATATTATGGAGTGGATTATGAGATAGAAACCTTAAACAAGCTTTCTAACTTACGAGCAGAAGGAACTTCTATGGGAGATATAGCGGATACTGCGGAATTAATTGGACTAAAAACGTTGGCTGTATTAATAGATTATGAAATGTTGTTAAATGACGCTCCGTATCCTGCGATGCTGCATTGGAAAAGTAGACATTTTGTAATTGCGTATAAAGTGAGTAAAGATAGTATTTGGATTGCCGATCCTGCTAATGGTTTACTTACCTACGCTAAAGAAGAATTTATACCAGCTTGGACAGATAGCAATCCTGATAAAGAAAAAGGAGAAGGTTACGTGTTAGTTTTTGAAACTACAGAAGCATTTTATGACGAAAACATCAAAAAGAAA
>NZ_JBGCDL010000419.1:0-6082 GCF_045105435.1 Kordia sp.
ACTAAACTTCCGTTAGCAGGAATAATAATAGGAACTGTTGTGTTTTGAACGGTATCTGTATATATCGTTTTAACAACTTTTTTTGGAATAGGTTTCTTTTTCTCTTTACTATTGGCTAGTATGTTTCCAAAGTAGAGAGCACCTGCAATTAGCAAGGCTCCAAGAATCGAAAGGACAATATTTCGCATCTGGCGGGATTATTTAGATGGTTAGACTGCAAATTTATCTATACTTTACTTTATAACTCTTAAAAAAAACTTAATAAAATTTAGAATCTAGTAGAATGTAAGCCAATAAGATAGATACTAGGATTGAAACTCTTCTTAAAAATATATTCAAAAGATTTAATTTTTATTGTAAATTACAATTTGATAATAGTAGTTTATTTATAGGATTACCACAAAAAAAGCCTAGCAAAAACCTACGTTCGACGGCTTTTTATGTCATTTCATAGATATTTTCACAATGATATAACATAAAATATTTTGTCAAACCCTATAATTTTATACTTTTACATCGTTATGGCAAAATTAAACCTAAAGTCCCTGTTGTGTTTAGTTATATTGGCATTAGCCTTTTTAACTACAGCACACGCCCAAATCATACCGCCGCCGCCTGGACCGCCGCCTCCACCGGGATTCCCGATTGATGCTGGTTTAGTAGGTGTATTAGCCGCTGGATTATTGTATGGTATACGGAAAAAAGTGAAAAAGTAATTACTTCGATAGCCCCTGAAGTCTTGCTACATACTTTCCTATAACATCAAATTCCAAATTTACAATTGAGCCAACTTTCATATATTGAAAGACTGTATGGCTATATGTGTATGGAATAATAGCAACCGAAAACGCATTCTTCTCAGAATTTACAACTGTCAAACTTGTACCATTCACTGTAACGGAACCTTTTTCAATAGTAATATTGTTTAATTCTGCGTCATACGCAAAAGTATAATACCAACTTCCATCACTTTCTTTTACGGCTGTACACGTTGCAACTTGATCTACATGACCTTGCACAATATGTCCGTCTAATCGATCGCCCAATTTCATAGCACGTTCTAAATTGACACGATCCTGCACTTGCCAAGCACCTACATTTGTTTTTTCTAATGTTTCTTGAATGGCAGTAACAACGTATGTGTTTTTATCAATATTTCGATCAACAACAGTCAAGCAAACACCGTTGTGCGCTACGCTTTGATCAATTTTTAATTCGTTGGTTAAACTGCTCTGAACCGTAATATGGAGGTTTTCTTTTTCGCGTTCTAAATGTGTAATCACACCTAATTCTTCAATAATCCCTGTAAACATCTATTAATTTAGTTAAATTTGCATGTAAAATTAAGAAATAAAAGTCTGATTACTTAAATGAAGAAAGAGGAAAAAATAAAAGTAGGGATTTCAGTTGGTGATTTAAATGGTATCGGAACAGAGGTAATTTTAAAGACCTTCAAAGATAATAGGATGCTAGAATTGTGTACGCCTGTTATTTTTGGATCTACTAAAATTTTATCATTTCAGAAGAAACATTTCAACGTAAATGTTAACTTTCATGGTATTAATAGTGCTGAAAAAGCGCAACACGGAAAAATAAATGTAGTAAACATTTCAAAAGATCCTATAAATATTGAGTACGGAATATCATCGGAAGAAGTTGGAAAGTTTGCTATAAAATCATTTATCGAAGCAACAAAAGCATTGAAAGAAGGAATGATTGATGTATTGGTTACAGCACCTATTAATAAACATAATGTACAATCGGAAGATTTTAAATTCCCAGGACATACTGATTATTTAGGGGAAACTTTAGAAGGCGACAGCTTAATGTTAATGGTAAATGATACACTTCGTGTTGGATTATTAACCGATCATGTTGCAGTGAAAGATGTTTCGGCAGCCATTACACCTGAACTGATTGAAAAGAAAGTAGATATTATATATAATACCTTAAAACAGGATTTTGGAGTTTCTAAACCAAAAATTGCGGTTCTAGGAATAAATCCGCATGTTGGCGACAATGGAGTGATTGGTGTAGAAGATGATGAGGTATTAAAACCTACCTTAGAAAAAATAAAAAATAAAGGAAAGCTTGTTTTTGGACCGTATGCAGCCGATAGTTTTTTCGCGTCAAGCAATTATAAAAACTTTGACGCTATATTAGCAGCGTATCACGATCAAGGATTAATTCCGTTTAAAACCTTATCATTTGGACAAGGTGTAAACTTTACGGCAGGACTAAATAAAGTGCGTACTTCACCCGATCATGGAACGGCGTACGAAATTGCAGGAAAAAACAAAGCAGATCACAACTCATTCAAGGAAGCAGTATTCACTGGAATACAGATTTTTAGAAATAGAAATATGTACAAAGAGATTGCTGAAAACCCCTTAAAAAAGCAGCCAAGCAAGATATAAACAAAAAAATGTTGACAACTTTACGTAGGTAAAGAAAAATTTATATCTTTGCACGCTCGAAACTGATGTTTAAGATGATGGTACTAAAGGACTTTACGATTCCTTTTATAGGATTAAAAGAAGGAAAACACCAGTTTGATTATCAAATTGATAATTCGTTCTTTGAGCTTTTTGAATTTGATGAATTCAATGAAACTGCGATAAAAGTTACATTAGAACTTCACAAAAAGGCTACTATGCTTGAGCTAACATACAATGCTTTAGGTACGGTAAATGTAAATTGTGATGTAACTAATGAACCTTTTGAACAGCCAGTTGAAGGAAATTTAAACTTGATTGTCAAGTTTGGAAATGAGTATAACGACGAAAATGAAGAAATTTTAATCGTTCCTCATGGAGAATATGAAATCAATGTTGCACAATATATATATGAAATGATTGTGTTAGCAGTTCCTTCAAAAAGAATTCATCCTGGTATTGAAGATGGTACATTGCAATCTGAAATACTTGAAAAGTTAGAAGAATTACAACCTGGTACAGAGAAAAAAGAAACTGAAGAGGAAATTGATCCTCGTTGGAATACATTAAAAAAACTATTAACGGATAATAAATAACATAGAAAATGGCACATCCTAAGAGAAAAATCTCGAAAACAAGAAGAGATAAGAGAAGAACACATTACAAAGCATCAGTTCCTCAAATCGCTACGTGCCCAACTACTGGTGAAGCACACTTATATCACAGAGCTCACTGGCACGAAGGAAAATTATATTACAGAGGAAAAGTATTGATTGACAATACAACAGAAGAAAACTTAGCATAACACACAGATGTTTAGTCATAAAAGCTCTCACTTTCGTGAGAGTTTTTTATTTGATCGTTTTTTTGTTAAAAATGTAAAAACGACATATTTTACCGAAATTATCAGAGAATTTTAGTAATTTCGTTAAGTTTTTAACGAATTTTTGTTAAAAATCAATAAAACCAACGTTAAGGTATGACCAAAATTACAGCAGCAATAACAGCTGTAGGAGCGTATGTTCCTGAGTATGTATTAACCAACAAGATACTTGAAACAATGGTTGATACTAACGATGAGTGGATCACCACTCGAACTGGTATCAAAGAACGCAGAATTCTTAAAGAAGAAGGAGCGGGAACTTCATTTTTGGCAATCAAAGCCGCCCAAGACCTCATTGCAAAGAAAAACTTAGATCCTAAGGAAATAGACATGGTAATTGTAGCTACAGCTACACCAGACATGCCTGTTGCGGCTACTGCCGTTTATACAGCTAGTAAAATAGGTGCAACAAACGCGTTTGCGTATGATTTGCACGCAGCGTGTTCTAGCTTTTTATATGGAATGTCTACAGCAGCGAGTTACATACAATCTGGACGTTATAAAAAAGTATTATTAATTGGAGCCGATAAAATGTCTTCAATTATCGATTATAAAGATCGCGCAACTTGTATTATCTTTGGAGATGGAGCAGGTGCTGTACTTTTTGAACCAAATGAAGAAGGATTCGGATTGCAAGACGAACACTTAAGAAGTGATGGTATTGGACGTGAATACCTAAAAATTGATGCTGGTGGCTCTATTTTGCCAGCTTCTGAAGAAACAGTAAAAAACAATCAACATACCGTATTTCAAGACGGGAAAACCGTATTCAAATTCGCAGTATCTAACATGGCAGACGTGAGTGCTAAAATAATGGAAGATAACAACCTGACGAATGAAGATGTACAATGGTTGGTGCCTCACCAAGCCAACAAACGTATCATTGATGCCACTGCAAGGCGTATGGGCGTAGATGAAAGCAAAGTGATGATGAACATTCAGCGTTACGGAAACACAACTTCTGGAACGTTACCCTTATGTTTACATGACTATGAAAAACAACTCAAAAAAGGAGATAACCTTATTTTTGCTGCCTTTGGTGGTGGATTTACATGGGGAGCTATTTACCTTAAATGGGCATATAATTCTAACTAGAAACGACTAAAACCTATCTCATGGATTTAAAAGAAATTCAAAACTTAATTAAATTCGTAGCCAAATCTGGAGCAAGTGAAGTTAAACTTGAAATGGAAGATGTAAAAATCACCATTAAAACTGGAGAAACTAAAGGCGAAATGACAACTGTAGTGCAGCAAATTCCAATGGCTGGAATTCCTCAGCCAACAGCAGCGCCACTTCCTGTAGCTCAACCAGTGGCACCAGCTACCAACGATGCGCCAGCAGCTTCTGACGACGATTCAAAATATGTTACTATAAAATCACCAATCATTGGTACTTTTTACAGAAAACCTTCTCCTGACAAGCCAACGTTTGTTGAAGTAGGAGATTCTATCTCTGAAGGAAGTGTACTTTGTGTGATTGAAGCTATGAAACTTTTCAACGAAATTGAATCAGAAATTTCAGGAAAAATAGTGAAAGTCTTAGTAGATGACTCTTCACCTGTAGAATTTGATCAACCATTATTCTTGGTAGATCCATCATAAGAAATTTTAAATACAACCTTACAAGAATACAAAACTTGTGTTGCTCAAAAAGGTATAGATTTTAATTTCAAAATTTAAAATTTCAAGAGATGTTCAAAAAAATATTAGTTGCAAATAGAGGTGAAATAGCGCTTAGAGTTATTAGAACCTGTAAAGAAATGGGTATTAAAACGGTTGCTGTATATTCAAAAGCAGACGTGGACAGCCTACATGTACGATTTGCTGATGAAGCTGTGTGTATTGGACCAGCGCCAAGTAGCGAATCGTATTTGAAAATGTCAAATATTATTGCTGCTGCAGAAATTACAAATGCAGATGCAATTCATCCAGGATATGGTTTCTTATCTGAAAATGCCAAATTCTCAAAAATATGTGAAGAACACGATATCAAATTCATTGGCGCTTCTGCCGAAATGATTGATAAAATGGGAGACAAAGCCTCTGCAAAAGCGACAATGAAAGCGGCAGGAGTTCCTTGTGTTCCTGGAAGTGAAGGAATCATTGAAGATTTTGCCGAATGTGAAAAACTAGCCGTAGAAACAGGATATCCTGTAATGCTTAAAGCAACTGCTGGTGGTGGTGGAAAAGGAATGCGTGCAGTATGGAAAGAAGAGGATCTGAAAAAAGCTTGGGATGATGCCAGACAAGAATCAAAAGCAGCTTTTGGAAATGACGGAATGTATTTGGAAAAATTAATCGAAGAACCTCGTCATATTGAAATCCAAATTGTAGGAGATAGTACAGGTAGAGCATGTCATTTAAGTGAAAGAGATTGTTCTATTCAGAGAAGACACCAAAAATTGACAGAAGAAACACCGAGCCCATTTATGACGGCTAAATTGAGAAATGCAATGGGTCTTGCCGCGGTTAAAGCTGCCGAATCTATTAATTATGAAGGTGCTGGTACTGTTGAGTTTTTGGTTGATAAACACAGAAATTTCTACTTTATGGAGATGAACACTCGAATCCGAGTAGAGCCCCCTATCACCGAACAAGTGATAGATTTCGACTTAATTCTTGAGCAAATATTGGTTGCGGCAGGTGTACCAATTTCAGGAAAAAATTATACTCCTAAGTTACATTCAATAGAATGCCGTATCAATGCAGAAGATCCTTATAACGGTTTTCGTCCATCACCTGGGAAAATAACGGTTTTACAC